>JAZOUT010000001.1:0-5369 GCA_045658305.1 Candidatus Aphodosoma sp.
ACTACCCCCTCAAAGTAGCGTGTATACCAATTTCACCACCTGCGCAGGGACTTTTTGAAAAGTTGAGCGGAAAACGGGACTCGAACCCGCGACCCCAACCTTGGCAAGGTTGTGCTCTACCAACTGAGCTATTTCCGCAAAGTTTTGCAAATTTTGCGAGATTTTTATCTCTCATTTGCGGATGCAAAGTTACTGCTTTTTTTTGAAATGACCAAATATTTTTGTAAATATTTTTGTTTATTTGATAATTGTGTTGATTATCAGTGTATTTATTTTTGTTAAATGCTCTAAATTTAACTCTAAAACATTCAAAATACCCTTATTTTTCTCGCTTAATCTCTATTTTTACCTCTATAAATTCGCGAATTCATACGTTTTTACTGTAAAATTGTCATTATTTCGCTACTAAAACACTTCGAATAGGTAAATAATAGTTGCTTACACTTATTCGAGTAGTCCGAAACTCACAATAGCAAATAAAACCCTCCAATTTTACCGATTTTATTCACTTTTTATGCTGTATTGAACAAAAAAAGCACTTTTTTATTCAATACAGCATATTTTTTGAATAAAAACAGTTGTTTTTTATAGTTCGGTGTTTAATTCCTCTGTTAATTCTTCATACAGTGCTACAGGACCTAAATGCCACATTTTGGTACTTTCGTTTTGTAGTTTTTTGTAGAGTTTTGATGAGTATATTTTTTTTATTGCAGAGAGCAAACTTATGTTTTTTTCTTCTGCAAGCATTGTTGCCAACCAACTTATTTTTGAAGGAAGCAATAGGTATAAATTGTTTTGATTTATTTCGCTTATCATAATTTTATTTCTTTGGCGTCAATGAATTTTAGAACTTTTAATGATTGCTCTGTGTGAAATAGGTATTGGTTAACTAATTTATATGTTTTTATTATATTATTCAGGGGAATCATAAACCAATCTAATAGAGATATATCTGCCATCAATAGCATTTAATTCATTTCTATCTGTTCCTGGAATTTTAGATTTAGATGTATTTCCTGGTTCGTAGCTAAATGGAGTACATTGATCTGCTGTATATTTCCAGCAACCACCATATGTGTTTCCATCAATATTGTATGGGTCATAGTCATATGTTTTTCCAAAAAGAGTGAATGGATCACCACTAACTCTAGTACAAACTTCTGCATAATTTCCAGACATGTCATAAAATCCTAGTTCATTTGGTTGTTTTAAAGCGATATCTTGAATTTTATTACTATTTTCATTATACCATGCAACGTCTTCGATATTGTTGCTACCACTATATGCATAATTATTGCTCGCTTTACCTCCTTTAGCTGCAAATTTCCATTCAGTTTCTGTTGGTAGTCTAAAATCTAGACCAGTTGCATCATTTATTCTATATATAAATTGTGCAAGTTCATATCTAGTGATGCAATTATCTGTTACGTCAATTTCGTCAATTTTTCCAATGAAAGTTTCTCCAATTTTAAATTCTCCTAATAGAGGTAGTTCTGTTTGCATCATATAAAATGTGTAAAAATCTTCTGTTTCAACGGGAATCATCTTGAATGGTTTGTCATCTATTGTGTAGTATAAATTTTTATAATCTACTTTTATTATAATGTCTTCTGCATATAAATTTGAAATGATAGGTGTAAAACCTATTACAGAATGTTCTGTATTATAATAAGATAGTACATCATACGAGAAAAACATAGTATTTTTGAGTGTGTCATAATAAATATTTTTAGAGGATAATTCTCCTAAATACTCGTGTTTATCTAAATAATCTAAAAAAATGTTATTGGTTAATTTAGGAGTAATTGCTACTATTGCTTGTAAACTGTCATTAACAAAACTATATGATAATTTAATTACATTTTTTTTATCTGTAAATTGTAAAAAGTCAATATCCGAATTAATTAAAATATAATCATTCATTTGATCTTGAATTTGACTTTTTGAGGCATTCCAACATAAAGAGATATCATTTAATGAATTTTTTATAGTATTTTCATTTTCATTTAATGGCGCTAATATCTCATTTTGATCACATGATATGCAAAAGCAGTTCAATATAACGTATGTTATTATATATTTGATGTATTTTAGATTATTTTTCATTTTAATTATTTTTTATTGATTTATTGAACGTTTAACAATAGCATCTATTACACTTGATCTGTTTTTAGCATTTTGGATATTTAATTCTATAGGTGTGTTTTTTATTGTTACTTCGCAATTTGCAGTTTCTCCATTTTCTGTTGTAACTGTTATAATTGTTATGCCAGCTTTTTTTCCTGTTATTTTACCTGAGGAGACGATTGCAATAGATGGGTCTGAAGATTTCCATGTATAAGATGTTTCTGAATTTATAGGATAAATGGATGGTATTAGTGTTTTTGAATATCCTTTGTATATTGTTAATGTGTCAGGTAATGATACAGAAGTAGGAAGAGGCACAACAATAACATTAGCGGTTGTTTTTATTCCATTGTCAGTTATTGCTGTAATAATAGCTTTGCCCTCTGAGATTCCTTTAACTGTACCAATCGAATTAACTATTGCTATATTATTATTTGATGATTCCCATGTAACGTTTTTTGCAGATGCACCTTCAGGAGAATAATTAATATCAAGTTTTTTTGATTTTCCAACGGTCACATTTAGAGGATTTGGGGTTAATGTTGCATTTTGGGGTGTAATATAAGCTATATTTACAGTACATGTTTTTGGTGGACCTATGACTGGATCAAACGTGATTGTTGCTTTACCAGATGCTATTGCTTTTATTTTGGCATTCCAATTATTAGAACCAGTATTACTACTAATAGAAACAATATTTTCGTTGCTTGATTTCCATGTCATCTTAAGATTGCTAGGAAAATAAGATGTTTCTGGGAATGATGCTTTAATTGTTTCTGTTTGTCCTATATTTAGGGATATTTCGGATTTATCAAGTATGACTTCTTTGCTTTTAAATGTTATCGTATATGAAGCAACAGACGTACCAGTTTGATAGCGACCATTGCGATAATACTCATAGCGATAATTACATGTTACAATAGAAGTTCCTTCAAAATAATGATTAGGGTAAATTATTGCTCCAGCTTCATCAGCTTCTTTGAATGTAAGATTGCTATTATTGACGTTCCATGTAGCATGGGCAACGTATCCGTTAAATGGAGGGTTTGGTATTTGCAGATAAGCATGTTCTTCCCATTCTAAATTATATTGTGCACTTGTTGCTAATGAAAAATATAGCATCAAAAAGGGTAATAAAAATTTTTTCATATATAGCCTATTAGATTTATTTAAAATTTACAACGCAAAGATAAATATTAAATATAAATGTAAAGGTAATAAAAGTGTCAAGATAATTTTACGATTGTGTAAATTATTTTGACACTTTATGGTTTTGTGAGTTCTTGGGAGAGGATGGCGAAGAAGTCTTTGTCGAGGGCTTTGGAGATTTGGAAGAGGAGGTTGGTGTCGAGGCTTTTGCGCTCGAAGATGTTATATACGTTGGGGCGTTCGCAACTGATTTTGCGGGCAAGCCATGAGGGGGTACGTTCTTGTGCCTCAAGTTCTTGCTTGATGAGTTTGCCTATATGTACCATAAAAAACGTGGAGCTTTTGTTACTTGTCTCCACAACTAAAGGCTCTCGCATTGCCCATCTAAGTTAGAGATCAAGCAATACAGAAGCCCACGTAGATATGAATATATCGTCAAATGCTCGGCATGAGTGAACATGCAGAGTGCCTGACTGAAATATACACATCACGAGACATCTATCTTGCTCAGCCCTTTAACTTAGATTATGAATTTGCGAGATTCTTAGTTGTTAAAGACTAAGGTCGTATAAACGTCCTATGTATGTTTTATAATGTATGTTTTAGTTGGGTGCAAAGTTATAAAAAAATATTCAAATTACAATAGTATATGGTGAAAAAAAGGAGTGGGGTGATGGTATGGGTTGCTTTATGGTATATTTATAGTATATTTATAGTATATTTATCCTATATTTATAGTATATTTATTGTATGGTGAAGGTTGCTTGAGGGTTGCTGTTTTTTGAGTTGAGAGTTGAGAATTTAGAGTTAGGGTCAGCCTATCGGTTGATTTGGAACTGGATAGTCCGGATAGTCTGGAACGCCACGCTATACCGGAAGATGTCAGCCTTGTGGCTGATTGGGGATAAAAAAAGAAGACCGACTGTTGTTTAGTCGATCTTCTTTGGGTATGCTATAAAATAATTTCTAATTATTTGTTAGCAGCTTCGAATTCTTGCATGCAAGCTACGAGAGCTTTAACTGATTCGATTGGACATGCGTTGTAGATAGAAGCACGGAAACCACCTACTGAACGGTGACCTTTGATACCTACCATACCGCGTTCTTTAGCGAATTCCATGAATGCTTTTTCTTTGTCTTCGTGACCTGGAGCCATTACGAAGCATACGTTCATGATTGAACGGTCTTCTTTAGCAGCAGTACCTACGAACATAGAGTTGCGGTCGATTTCGTTGTAGAGGAGGTCAGCTTTTTCAACGTTGATTTTGTTCATTGCTTCAAGACCACCAAGTTTTTTCACCCATTTCAATGTTTCGTACATAACGAAGATAGGGAATACTGGAGGAGTGTTGAACATAGAGATGTTGCGTTCTTCGTCAGCAGCGTGAGTTTTGTAGTTAACCATTGTTTGAAGTGGACGATAGTTGTTTTCAAGAAGATCACGACGGATGATAACGAAAGTAACACCAGCAGGGCCTACGTTCTTTTGAGCACCACCATAGATCATAGCGTATTTGCTAACGTCAACTGGACGGCTCATGATGTCTGATGACATATCTGCTACCAAGTCGATTGGGCAGTCCATATCGTAACGGATTTCAGTACCGTAGATAGTGTTGTTAGTTGTGATATGGAAATAGTCAGCATCTGTAGGGATTACATAATCTTTAGGGATGTAAGAGTAAGTTTTGTCTTCAGAAGAAGCAACAACTTCTACTTCGCCATAGAATTTAGCTTCTTTAGCAGCTTTTTTAGCCCAAACACCAGTTTGAAGGTAAGCAGCTTTTTTGTTCAAAAGGTTAGCAGGAACGTGGAAGAATTGAGTTGAAGCACCACCACCGAGGAACAATACTTCGTAGTTTTCAGGGATGTTCAACAATTCGCGCCAAAGTTGACGAGTTTCAGCCATTACGCGTTCCCAACCTGGAGTACGGTGAGAAATTTCGAGGATACCGATACCTGTGTTGTCAAAATTTTGGATAGCTGCGATAGCTGCTTCCACTGCTTCACGAGGAAGAACGCAAGGACCTGCGTTGAAATTGTGCATTTGTTTCATAATAAAATTTTTAATATGTTAAAAAACAGTTAGTTGT
>JAZOUT010000002.1:0-10874 GCA_045658305.1 Candidatus Aphodosoma sp.
TCTTAATGAAATCAATTTCATACCTGGTAATGCCTACTGCCTAACTGCTTCTTTCAACAATTATAACGTGAACCCTGAAAATGAAATCAAACCTATCGAATTCAATATAACCGTAACTCCTTGGGGGGAAGATGTGGAAGGAACAATCGGCGGATTTCCTGAAAAATAATAATGAGACGTAGCAGATGAGACGTAGCAGGCTACGTCTCTACAGAACTAAAAACAAAAATAATCAATAAATATTAATAACTAAAACCAAAAAATCTTATGAAAAAGTATTTTATTATGGCAGTTGCAGTTCTTGCATCTTTGACTGCTTGCCAAAAAGACCCAGAACAAATCATCGTTAACGATGGTACTATCAAATTTATGAGTCTCCAAACTCGTGCAACAGTTACAGACACAACTGGCATTTCAGACTTACAAAAAGACGATGCATTTCAATTGTATGGATATATTAAAGGTGAACCAAATGCTTTGTTTGCCGATGAACGACCTGATTATGAAGCTCCAAATTGGGAAACAACAGGTAATGTGAAATATTGGGCTGATGCAAAATATTATAATTTCTATGCATTTTATCCAGCTCAAACTGTTTCTGCTGAGTATGATAAAGCTTCTTTTACATTTGATGGTTCAGCGGGTAATATTGACTTAGTTGCAGCTTCTAGATGCGAAATTTTAGGTAAAGTAACAAATGCTCCAGTGCAATTAACATTTGAACACCAATTAGCTCGTATCGCTTTCAATTTTGTTAATAAATTCAACGACCCTAACATCTCAATAAAAGTCACAGAAATTAAACTTTTACAAGTTCCTACTACTGCTAAATTTACTTATAAAGCAGGTACTACAGCAAATTCTATCGCTAGTGTTGAAGTGTCTGAAACCAACTTGTCTGATATTAACTACACATTCCCAGCTGATGATATTGTAATTAGTGGTAGTGCATTAGATGCGCAAACTTATGATAGTCTTAAAACAAATTACATGTATGTAGTTCCTTCTACAGGCAAATATCAAATGACTTGTAAGGTAGAATATTCAAACATGGTTGATGAAGAAACAGAAGTAATTAAAACAGAAACATATACCGTAGACGTTACAAATGCAAATTATTCTTATGCTGCAGGTCAAAGTTATGTATTTACAGCTAATGTATATGATGTAGTTAGTCCTATTACATTCAGTGTTTCTGTTACACCTTGGGGTGTTGATATTTCTGCTGGTGATATCAATATTGGTCCTGGAAACAATAAATAATCTTTTACTAACTCAAAAATTAGTAACCAAATCTTAACATAGGGTATAAGGAGCTGATACCTCCTTATACTCACAAAGAAAAACAAACTAACTAAAACCTAACCTAAACAATTTATAAATTCTTAAGAAAAGAGATGAAAAGTTTTATTCTAAAATATAAATGGTGGTTCTCCTTCGTGTGCTGCGCTTTGCTCGTGGCGTGCGAACCTGCAACTACCTCCGACCAAAATCCTATCTCTTTTGGCGCAGGACGTAAAAACTCCGCTTATAATCCTGATCTTAATGATGGTATAAATGCTACTTTATGGGGTTATCGCACATATAATAACACTACAACAGAAGTATTCGCCGGAGTTGGTGCCCGTTTATATGAAACTGATGAAACTGAAAGTGGCTACGACTTAGAAATCAACAGTGCTACACAATATTGGAATATTGGTACATACCAATTCTATTCTGTTTCTCCACAACTTGAAAATGCATCAATAGAAAACAATGCTCTTACTATCTCAGACTTTGATATTTCATCTCAAACCGATATCCTCTCCGCAGTAAGTTCTTCTATCAATGTCAACAAACTCGAGTATAACACGCCAGTCGGCTTAACTTATAATCATTTACTCGCAAGGGTGAAATTTGTAGGTTATTCAGCACTTGATAATGATGTGACGCTAAAAAGTATCTCTTTGATAACACCGAAAAAAGCAGATTATACTATTGCACAAACTAGTTCAACTTGTAATATTGAAGGAACAGAAACAGTGACGATTTCTAAAAGTGATGAGAAAGTACTGAAACCTAAAGATTCTAGTGGCTACACTCCAAATATTACGGGGGATGAGGGTTTTTATGTGCATCCTTTGGCTGTAGAGAAAACATATTTTACTGTAACGTATCTAGATGCTTCTGGAGCATCTAAGACACTTGAAACTCCAATTTGTTTGTCAGTTGCAAATAGTGAAATAACAGAATGGCAGGCTGGTAATAGTTATGAATATACAATTTATATCAAAACATCAGGCGAAATTATCTTTGGTGGTGTGACTATAGTAAATTGGGAAGAAGATGAAACCAATAGTAAAGATTATCCTTTTAATATTACACCATAATCAATAATTTGTACGTTTTTAACTGAAAATATATATTAAACAATGAAATATTTGGCTTCAATAAAAAATATCATAAGCATAGGATTATTGCTTGTTGTGCTGTTGTTTGTTTCGTGTGAAAAACGAGACAACTACTGCGTAGCAAATAGTGGCTATAGCGAAACCGTTGGTTTTAGTGTTGTTGATAAAAATACACAAACACGTAATGCCTTGGCTATTGTTGGTGATGCAAAAATAGCTCATAAAGCCATTCTTCGTGGCGAGAATCAAGATGATTCATTGCATCTTACTACATATATTAGTGATATGGATATGCCATCAAATATCACAACTCGTGCCTCTGCTTTTAATGATTTATCTAACGGTTTTTTTGTCTATGGATATAGTTTTGACAATGAAAATGATGAAACTTATGACGATTTGTATATAAACAATATTAAAACCACAAAAGTTGGTACAACTTGGTCTTTCAATCCTTCTGAATATTGGGCTCCTGGTCAAAGTATATTTTTTGGATATGCAAATGTGCCTAATACAGTTACTATTTCTACTGCTAATGGTGCTCCAAATTTCACTTATAATGTTCCAACTGCTGATGTTGCTGCTCACAAGGACTTTATAGTTGCCCGTTCGGCTCGTACCAATGCTAATACTGCAAACGTACCACTTACATTTTATCATCCTTTGACTGCAGTTCAATTCGAATTTGGCACAATTGAGGTTAATGGCATAATCGAAAGTTTATCTATTGAAGGTGTATATCTCACAGGTGAATTGAACTTGGGTTATGGTTCTACTACTGATGGTTTTATGTCGTCAATGGCATGGACAAGAAGTAATAAGACTAATTTTACACTGGCTGCAAATGCTAATGTAAATAATAATTCAACTGGTGATATTGCCACTTTAGCCAATGGTTATGCTTTGATGATGATTCCACAACAACTTGATGGAGCTAAATTGGTTCTTATGTATAAAAATAATGCTGAAAGTGAGTCTATACGTCTTGAAGCTAACCTTACTGGTACTTGGGGCGCAGGTAAAGTTGTTACTTATAAAATCTCATTAGACGAGATCCTTGACTTTGGTTTTACTAATACTTCTGAGGTTTGTCTCGATGCTCATTATGTGATGGATAATCAATTGAGTGTTTATGCAAAAAGTGAAGTGTTTAATGGTGGTGAATTGACAGTATCTTCTGATCAAAGTTGGCTTACTGTGAAAACAAGTTTGACTGAATTGCAACAAGATGGTTGGTGGATTATTGAAGATAAAGGTTCTACTTCTTTGACTCTCTCATCTAAGACTGAGGGTACTCGTATTTGGTTGATTGCTGAAGAAAATAATTCTAATGCTATTCGTACTGCAACAATTACTTTGACAGCAACTAAAACTAGCGATACTAAAACTTTCACTATATCTCAAATGTGTCCAAATTGGACTACTTTCACAACTTCAGAAGGTGTTACTAAAACTATTGGTGCTGAACGTATCGAAGAAGCCCCACAATTAATGCCATGGGGACCTTATTGGTATGCAGAAGATTCTAATTATACCATAACATATACATCTCCTTCCGGTTGGGCTGCTCTAATTGCTGCATTGTGGGAAATTTTTGCAGGTGAGGAAAATGTTTCTATGACAGATATTGATCCTGGGACTAAATGGTATGAATATGAACTAGGATATGAATTTAATTATTCAAATATTGCAAATTCCACCTTAAATGGCTCATTATCAGAAAATGATGGTTTATCGAATACTCAAAATGGATATTCTTCGGCTGTGTATGGAGCAAGTGCTTTTAGGGATTTTTTGATTGAAAATGGGTCGTCTGAGAGGGCTAATAATATAGTGGAATATAATCCTGATGGAGCAACTGCATTTATTAATGCCTTGAAAAAAAATGCATTTAATAGCAAAACTGAATCTTCAGGTGGGAATAGTATTATAATTGTTGATATTGATAGGGCTAAATCTGACAATAAAATTAATTGGTATTTGCCTGCAAAGGGCGAAGCAGAGTCGGGAGTTTATTGTGAAAATGAAAAATTACACCCTTGTGAAACTCCATTTGATCCTTATTTTGATCAAGATGCTACAAATGACAATTTAGGTACCGTATTCTGGACATCGACATCAATTACAGCTCCAACAGTTTATACTTTTGATTTCATTTCAAAAGATACAGAAGGTGCGGATAAAAATACAGCAACAGGCTATCGTATCCGTGCGGTCCGCAGATCAAATTAATCCCCATAAACAAAAAAACATTCCCTCTGCCAAAACCCATCGGCAGAGGGATTTTTGTATCCCAGCATCACATTTTCCAATGCGCATAAAATAAATAACGCATTGAACCTTATAATGTAGAGACGTAGCCTGCTACGTCTCATTTATTTTATTTTTTATCATGGAGACGTAGCAGGCTACGTCTCTACAGTGGGTGTGGTGATATTATAACGATGTGGTGAGGTTATGTTTTATTTGAGACGTAGCAGGCTACGTCTCTACAATGGGTACAGTGATATTATAACGGTGTGGTAGGGTTACGTTTTTTTTTGAGACGTAGCAGGCTACGTCTCTACTGAAGGGGTATGGTGATGTCGTAAATGGGATGGTGGGTATGATTTTTTTTACTTTGATGTTGGTTGGATGGGATTTTTTGTGTATATTTGCGATTGTAATTTGTTGATTTTATGGATAAACAGTTATTTCAGAATCGCTATCGGGTGCCTACTACTCGAGTGAAGTGGCACGATTATCGGTGTGGTATTTATTTTGTTACTATTTGTACGTCGAAAGGGAAATGTTTTTTTGGAAATATAGTAGCAAGTAGTTCGATAAGAGAGGATGCAAAAATGGAGTTGTCGGAATTAGGGAAATACGTTGAATGTAAAATCACGGATTTGCCTAATCACCACGAAAATGTGGAAGTGCCACTATGGGTTGTGATGCCTAATCACTTACATTTGATAGTTGTAATAAATGATGCGGAAAAAGATAACGTGCGAGATGAAAGGAATTATTCCATCATTTCACCACAAAGACAATCGCTGGCAAGCATTATGAGAGGTTTAAAATCAGCAACTACGAAATATGCACACGAAAATGAAATTGAATTTGCGTGGCAATCACGATATTACGAGCATATCGTTCGCAATCAGGATGAATTGAATCGTATAGCGGAATATATAGAGACGAATGTAGCAAAATGGGAATTGGATAAAATGTACGTAAAATTGTGATTGCACTGCACCCAGTAGAGACGTAGCCTGCTACGTCTCTACTGGGTACAGTGGGATTATTATAAGATTGGTGGGGTTATGTTTTTTTTTGAGACGTAGCAGGCTACGTCTCTACTGTATTCATTGCAGAAATCCAATTGTAAAAATCTAATTTTATCAGTTGCCATATTTTGTTTTTCAGACAAATAGGGTCTGGATCGTTGTCGGCAATATCAAAATTGGTCAGTCCTGCAATACATTCGTCTAAGGTTGAACCGTAGGGGTATCGTTCGGCATATATCAACAACATCTGATTTATCGAAAATTTGTCATGCAACAAGTGTAAATCCCAAAAATCTTTTTTGCGCCCTCCACGTGAGATGACATCAATTTTCATCGCAATAATATCTTCTACTGCAGCAATACGAATATCATCAATATGTTCAATTGGTTTGATAAAGCTATCGGTGTAATATAAATCAAGTTTGACACAATCAACACTCGAATTGCCAATTATGTAGGATGTACCAAAACTTATATTGTCGCCACAATCGCCTTGACAATATTCAAACTCTTGGCGTATAATGTTTTGCAATTCCCGAAAATCAATACTACCATATTCGGCATCCGTAAACAAATCAATGTCATCAGACATACGATGCCCATAACGCAACGACAACGAAGTTCCGCCTACAAGCGTAAAGGGTTGAAATTCTGCGATAGACATCAATTTCCGCAGTGTCGTTTGCAATGTAGGTTTAATGGTTTGATATTGCAATTTTTTACACTTCATAATCTAAGTGCTTTTTTAATTGTATTTTGATATTAGTATAAAAAGGCGATTTTTGTTCTATTCTGATTTGTTGTAATATAAGTTCAGAACCATAGAATTGTATGATTTCTTTTATTTCTTCGTCGGTTCCTCTTTCGAATACTCGGTTTATAACATATCGACTATGTATGTAGAAATCAATCTTTTCTAATGATGTATCCCAAAATAAAATTGGACGTAATTTGGTCAAATCAGGGTGTCGTTGTTTTGATACTTTTTGCTTTTCTTGCGCAATATCATAATAAACCTGCAGAACCATCAATATCCCTTCTTCTAAATTAAGAGCCTTTTCGATACGAAGCGAAAGCGGTGTGTTCACCGATCGCTTACCACGAATAATGGCACTTAATGTCTGAGGATGTTCGCCTATTGATTCTGCAAACTTACCACTTTTTAGTTTTTGCTTATTTAATTCGTGCTGTAAAAACGCACCTGGATGCAAGCCCTTTAATATATCTATTTTATTATTCATGAAAAATAAACAAATTTGTTTAGTTTGCAAAGATAGTCATTTTTTTTGAATAAGCAAAATTTATGCTAAATTTTATGTTTTATGCACTAAAACAGCGTTTTTGTCTTTCTTTCGTTATACCATTTCCATAATAAAATTGCCATTCAATCCAGTAGAGACGTAGCAGGGTTTCATTTTTTTATTTTTCATCATGGAGACGTAGCAGGGTACGTATGTGCAATGGGTATGGTGATATTATAACGATGTGGTGGGTTGAATTAGTGATTTGCGAACTTGCGAACTTGCGAACTTGCGAAATACGTCTATCATCCTAAAGACAACTGCAAGATAACTGCTCCGTAGTAGAGTGACATTTTTTCGTTATCCATTCCAATTGCAATTTACAGAAAAATACACACTCTCATTGTGTATTTTTGCGTTCTTTTATTGACGGTTTTCTACGGCACAGGTTGCTTGCACCTTGCTGTAGGTAAGTACACACTCACAGTGTGTATTCACTCCAAACTTCGCAACTTCGAAAATCAATATATCCACTGCACACAGTAGAGACGTAGCCTGCTACGTCTCATTTATTTTATTTTCATCATGGAGACGTAGCGGGCTACGTCTCTACATTGGGGATAGTGATATTATAACGGTGTGGTGGGTTATGTTTTTATTTGAGACGTAGCAGGCTACGTCTCTACAATGGGTACAGTAAGAAACAAAGGTATATTTCGCAAGTTCGCAAGTTCGCAAGTTCGAAAATAGATATTTCAGACACGGCATACCGTATCCGAACGAGCAAAGCGAGTCCATTGTAGGGACGCTCGACTCGAGCGTCCGAAAAAAAACACCGCCAAAGTAAAAAACTTGGCGGTGAAATTATAGATAAAGTTACATTTCTATTTTAGATATTAATTCTTGATTTAACTCTTCGTCTTGACCTAACAATTGACGCACAAGGCGATAAACAGTAGTACAAGGATTTTGATTTGCATATTTAGAATCATTATATTCTAAATGTTTTGCTTCAGCATAACGTATGGCATTTTCCATTGAACCATACGTTGTCATTATACAATAATTATATGGATCTTCTTTTGTATATTTATATTTTTTTGTTGATTTATATTTTGGTGATGATTTTACAGCAACAGAAATTTTCTCTTCATATTGTTTTCTTGATATAGCAGTTGTCACATTTTGAAAATGATATAAATACCACAATTCAAAAGCTTCATTGCTCCAAGCAACCTCAATACCATTTTCTATACCCAAAATAATAGCATTATTAAAATCTTTAGCCGATATATCATCTTTATCAAACACAGCCCAAATGCGATCATAATTGTTTTTATTTTTTAATTCTATTGCTTTCTCTACTACTTTTTTCGCTCCTTGCCCTAACCCTTTCACTTCTATGTCATAGACAAAAACATTATGTTTTATTCTAGCAAAAGCCTCAAAATAATTAGGTTCAGTTTTTGAACCTTCACAAACAATCATTATAGAACAATGCACCTCTTTTCGTTTTCTTGTTTGCGATTGTCTTTTAAATTTTGAAGTAGGATTTTCTATTTTTATTTTCTTTGCTGCCATAGTTTGATAAATTAATCATTTATAATATACGGAATAGCCCCATAACGACCTGCAATGTAATTTTTTTCATAATTAGCATCATTACGTGGTTTCGTACCATCAGGCAGTACAATATCACTCAAACTATATAAATCGGTTCGTTCTTTTGCATCTTTCTCAGTAAACCAAATTTGGTCGCGTCTTAAAATTTTTTGAGAAAGAAGATGTGTGTCATGAGTAGTAAAAATCAGCTGGGCATTATGAGGATTTGTCTCTGGATTATTAAATAAAGCTATAATATATTGTGAAATAACAGGATGCATTTTAGCATCTAATTCATCGATAACAAGAACAGAACCATTGTATAAAGTTTCAAATATAGGTCCTGACAAATCAAATAATTTATTTGTACCCGATGATTCTCTATCTTCAAACGAAAAATTTGTACGCCCAACTATTTTACCTTTTTCGGAATATATATTATGTACCGAATCTAATTCTATTTTTTGCCCTTTTTGTATAAATGCCTTTACCTCAGGAGAAATAAAAATAGGTATATCAGATTCTTCTTCATGCGTATATATTCCATTAAAACCCAATTTTAATTTTTGAAAAAAATTGAGAGCTTCATCGCTGGCATCAGCTTTCTTATGAAAAAAAATCTTAGAATATCCTCTATACTGTTGATTATTAAGACCTGATATCACCTTAAAGTCAGATTGGAACCACGATATAATCTTACGGGAAATTGTCCCCCCTAGTTGTTGACATAGCGATAGGAATAATCTATTATCATTCGTTTTTTCTTCACAATTCACACCCTCTGAAAAATTCTTTTCATCTACACAAATACCCTCTTCATTTCTCACAAACAATATTTGTTCTTTCGAGCGAGGTGAAGTTCTGCAAAACAACCATTCCTCGACAATTCGTTCAAGATTATATTTAAAACCATATCTATAACAAAAATCATCTTTTAGAAATATAATTTCAAACATAGTAGGTCGAGTATTATTTTTCAACAAAAGAAAAGGATCATAAGCCAATTCATCATTATCATTCAATCTTACCGAAGATAAAACACATTTAGCCATTGTATACATCGCACTAATCAAATTCGACTTACCACTAGAGTTAGCACCATACAAAGCAATAGTTCGAAGTATAGTATACTTATTTTGGCTAATCAAATTAGACATACACTCTTTTAGAGCCTTGTCAGCTTCTAAAGTAAGAGTTTTTTTCTCATAAATAGATCTGTAGTTTTCTACAGTAAATTCTAGTAACATAGATCTAAAATGTTTAAAATAAATTAATATAAAAAATCACTGCAAAGTTAATAATAAAAATCAGAATACCATGCACATTTTTGAGATTTTTTCTCAAATACTAACAAACAATAGTCAACAGACACCTTAGAGATACCTTCAACCGACCCTCAAGCAACTGCACATTTGCTCACATCCAAAACCATAAACAAAGGTTTGCACTATGTGTAAAGTAATAAATATTTTTCTTTTACAACGCAAATTTAATGCTAACCTCTCAGATTTTCTTCATCAAAATCAACTTTGCCCCACGTGCAAAGTGTACAAACCGTGCAAACCAACATATTTCCCACCGCCCCATTCCAACACCACCACACCCCCTCAGTAGAGACGTAGCCTGCTACGTCTCATAAAAAAACAACCTACTACATTTCATAAAAAACATCCCACATCACAAAAACATAACCCCACCAAATCCTATAATAATATCACCATACCCAGCGGAAGAGACGTAGCCTGCTACGTCTCATTTATTACAACCTCCTACTACGTCTCAATGTAAATATGTAACGTCTCAAAAAACAACCTACTACGTCTCATAATATAATGATACCCATTCCATCATGGAGACGTAGCAGGCTACGTCTCTACAATGGGTACAGTAAGAAACAAAGGTATATTTCGCAAATTCGCAAGTTCGCAAGTTCGAAAATAGATATTTCAGACACGGCATACCGTATCCGAACGAGCAAAGCGAGTCTATTGTAGGGACGCTCGGCTCGAGCATCCAAAAAAAAACAATATTTGGCATATCGCACCTGGCGCCGCTGAGAGAATGCAGTAAAACCGACATCCCCTCAGCGGCGCCATAGCACTCCACCCTATCCTTCTTCATGAAGCCACTACAAAAGCTTATAACAATCAATAAATTAATATACATTTGGGGGCGAGAAGCGCACTGTAATAGGGATCGTGCGAAACCCAAAAACTACACCTTTTCCGAATATCATCACCATTCGAGGCATCGATAACTCAAAAGACCAATCGACGAATGTCTCTGGTGCCGTTTCTATCGACCACCGTGTCAATGTTTCGCGTACTTTACCTATTATCATCAACCTTCGTCGTGAAACCCTGCTCGAT
>JAZOUT010000003.1:0-4708 GCA_045658305.1 Candidatus Aphodosoma sp.
GGACTTCCGATTATTTCACAGCATCCTATTTCGTTAAGCAATCGTTGAGTCCGTGGAAAGCATTTAGAAGTATAAATCGTTTGACTGATTTTGAGAAAATATTTTGATATCTCGTTTTTTTTATGTACCTTTGCAGGCAAATTGATTCACTACCATGCACACACAACAACAGACACATAACAAACAGCAATCGACACAGAGCAAGCCACTACCGCCATTGTGGCTATGCATACTGATAGACACAATAGGTATGCTCTCCTACCTCATCCCTGGCATGGGCGAATGGATGGACACCGTATGGGCACCCATATCCGCCTACCTATTCGGGATACTCTTCGGCGGTACCAAAGGAACCATCATTGCCTTCTTGGAGGAAGCACTGCCCTTCACAGACATCATACCTACCTTCACCATCACCTACTTTATTCGCAAAAATAAGGCACTTAAAATTTAACGATATCGTGTGCTAACAACTTGTAAATGTCTGACATGCAGAAGGAATTCACCTATGGTGGATTCCTTATTGTTCTGTTCTCGGCATGCCGAGTAACCTTTTATGCATTCATTTCTTCGGTATTTCTTTGATATACAATCAACCCATATATTTTCCCCACTAACTTGATCTACAACCTATATCCCGAGAGCTGTTCCCAATCTATTCAAGAACATTAGGCTCTGGGTATTTCCATCTATCTCAGCCGTATCAAACCTTTCGGAGGAATATCCTTATTCTATCCAAAATTTTTCGTGTTAATAGCAACACTTGCATAAAAATAATTTTATGAATTCTGCAAATTATTCCGAAAAATTTTGTTAATTCATTTTTTTTCTGTATCTTTGCAGGGCAAATAAAATTAGTCCAATGCACCAAGTATCAAAATTATTAAGTACTTTACTGCTCTGTACATTTTATTGTACATTTATCACTGCAGGCAATTTAAATGTAAAAAAAATTGCAAAGAAATACAACCCTAATGATGTGATACATTCACTCATCATGTATTATGAAGATGCGCCATCTAAAAAAAGCAAAAAGGTGGCACAATATATCTATGACAATGACTATTCTGATGTTAGTTATGGAAAAATAAAAGAATATGCTCAATTAGCGCACAACGACACATCTATCGAAGAGTTTTTTTTCACGATATTAGAAGAAAAAAAGGCACAAACGATATCTAAATTATCCAATTTGTCGTTGGGGAGAATTGTGAATTTTTATAACTTACATGGTTCTGAGCATGATTATTTGAAAGAAGTGCTACGAAACGTGTATTTTAGAAATTTGGATTCATTGGATTATCATAGCCTCAAAACGCTATATCAAGCATTTCACACAACTGACCTTTATGCAGAAATAGAGGTTCCGTATGTTAAATTGCGCAATAGTTTATTAGCAGATATTATGGCAGCATTTGAACCTTGTTTCAAATCGGAAAAAGAACTTTTGAAGCAAATAGAAGATGTTGTACGATTTGAAGCGAAGCAATATATCGACTCTGGTTTACCAATAATAATTCATCAACTCAACGTAAAGGAAGATCGAAGCATGTTGAAAAAGATATTCAAACCGGAAGATATAGATAATTACTCGTTTGAAGAATATGCTATTGAAACGATAAATAACGTATATGATTATGAATATATTGAACGCTTGATTAAAAATCGCATCGTCGAATACCTTTCATCATCTAAGGAAATTCGTTATATGTTAGTTAATCAGTATTTTAACGCTATGCAATATAATAACATTTATATCTCTAATCGTACTCTAAACTATCATTTAAATTGGGATGTGGCTCGTCAAGATATTTCTAGTATTCAAACCATCAAAGATTTTGGCACAGCATTAACACTTGGCTCTATTGCCTTAGGATTTGTACCTGGTATGCAATGGGTAGCATTAGCTGCTGATGTTGCAGATTTTGCATACGGAATGGGTCAAGACGAGCGAATCAACAAAGCCATCGAAGAGTTAGCAAACACTATCTATCTCGAATCCTCTATATGTTTAGATATGTACATAGAAAATATATTTGCTCAATTGCACAAAGAACAAGAATCAACAGCCCAAAATATCAAAAATCTATTTTATGAAAAATTTTAATACTATATATTTATACATTATCTGTTCTGTATTGTTTGTTTCTGCCCCAACCATACAAACACACGCACAAGCAGCTCAAATAGTAAAGTCTATTTCAAAAATGTTTGGTAAGAAGGCAGCTAAGGAAGTTGCAGAAGAAACAGTAGAGAGAGTCGCACAGGAAGCCTCACAAGGTATTGCCAAGAAAACTAGAAAAGAGATTGCACAAGAAACCGCAGAACAGACAATAAAGCGTTTATCGAAAGAAACGGCAGAAACCGTAATAAAAAAGAATGCGGCAGATGCCGTGTATAATTCATCAAAAGTTATTTCTAAAAGAGTTATGTCTGATGTTGCTCCCAATGCTATTAAAAAAACTTTTATAATGCAGTTGGGAAAAGAAATAGGAGAGAATGCATTAAAAGCCACAAGCAAAGAGTTTGCTCAACAGATTGGTAAGAAAGCACCCAAAGAAGCTGGAGAACAATTTATCAAACGACTTGGAACAGAATCTTCTCAAAAGGCATTGGAGCGTTCTACAAAGAAAGCTATGGAAGACGAAGCCATAACAACATCTAGAACAGTTCTTGAAAGACATAAAGATTTGTTGCGAAAGGTAAGATTACAATTACTAGATAAAGTTCGTAAGTCTAAGGCATATAAAGACTTATTAAAGATTTATAAAAAAGGTCCAATAAGCTTATCCGAAAAAGAATTGAGAGAACTGCTAGCAAATCCTCAGTATTTTAGAGAATACTTAAAAGTTAAAGGAGGATCAAAAGATGTTGTTGAGTTTTTTTTACGACTAAAGAAAGGTAATCCCGACCATGTTAGACAATTATTAGCAAACAACTATATAAAAGATTATGTTAGTAAAAGTTTGAGAGGAAAAGGAGGAATGCATGAATGGTTGATGAGACAAAATTTTGAGGATTTTTTATTAAATCCGAAATGGGGAGAAGATGGCGATTTGTTGGCATTCTTGCTGCCTAGATTTACACAAGCAACGCAAAAGGTAAGATTTTTGAAGGGAGGAGGTCATATCTCATCCCCAGGTATAGATGCTACAAATTCTGCATTATTCCATAGTAAATTAAATGAAATTATTCATAAAAGTAATTCGATTGAAGAACTTCTAATGAATATGAGACGATTCGCAAAAAAGAATTTAACACCAGAAGCTTTTATGGACTTCGAAAAAGCATTAGAAAAAATCTTAAATTAAAGAACAGTCCTATAAATTTCAACCGTATTTTATACACTTACAATGCTAAAAAATAGATTTATTCACACCCTTTGTTTGCTCATCGGGATATTATTCATCTCAGGGCCAACAAATATAAACGCACAGAAAACTATGTCACGACTTATTCAAGTAGGAAACGAGATTATTCGAGTTAATCCAGAGAAACCCAATCAAATCCAATACTCCACTAGTGGTGGTCGTATATGGAGTAGTTGCTATACAGGTACCTCCTGCGGCGATTTTATTGACTTAATCGTCTATAAAAATGAAATCATAGCTGCTACCACCAAAGGAATCTATTACTCAACAAGCGGTGGACGTATATGGAGTAGTCGCTATACAGGTACCTCCTGCGGTAAATTCCTATCACTCATGGACAACGGAAAAGAACTCCTAGCGCAGACAGACAAAGGCCTATACTACTCCACTAGCAGCGGACGCATTTGGAGCAAACGCCAATAATATACATTAGGAGATATCCACAAAAAAGTGCAGACATCTGCACTTTTTTACTTTTTTTGTTTTATCACTCGGTAATTTTTCCGTCAGCAAACTGAAGTTTGCGACCAGGGAACTGCTCAGGCCATGCAGGATTATGCGTGGACATAATGACCGTCATACCTGCCTGACTAATACTATAAAGCAACTCCATGATTCCCCTACCCGTCTCTGGATCCAGATTACCCGTAGGCTCGTCTGCCAAGATCAGTCCTGGCGCATTGAGCAAGGCACGCGCAATCACTACACGCTGCTGCTCACCACCCGAGAGCTGGTAAGGCATCTTATACGCCTTCTCCTCCATACCCACCAGCTTGAGCACGTCCATGATATTGCTGCGCATGGCGCGTTTATCCCTCCAGCCCGTCGCCTTCAAGACAAACAGGAGGTTCTCCTCCACATTGCGGTCGCTGAGCAGTTGGATGTCCTGAAACACCACACCTACCTTGCGGCGCAGATAGGGTATCTCGCGGCGACGCAACTGAAGCAAGTCGTAGTCCAAAGCCGTAGCCATAGTGCCCTGAATAGGCAACTCGCCATAGATAGTCTTCATCAGACTGGACTTACCACTACCGACACGACCAAGGAGATAGACCATCTCGCCCGAGGAGATGGAGAGATTGACATCTGTCAGAACGATTTGCTCGTCCTGACAGATCTCAACATCCTTATAGTTGATTAGGTTGTTCATTGTTTAGTGGACGGCGCAGTGCGCCTACTGTTTAGTGTTTAGCGGATTACTCAGCGTCCATTTGGTTGATCTTGTTCTCGAGGTCAGCGAGTTGGCTCTTGAGGGTATCAATCTTCTTACGCATATCATCCACGAGTTTGTTAGCCTGCTTGGACTTGCCGGTGAAGAAGAGGATATTATTCTCCGC
>JAZOUT010000004.1:0-33488 GCA_045658305.1 Candidatus Aphodosoma sp.
ATGCTCTTTCTTTATAAATAGATATTAAACCGAATACAAATTTAAGATATAAAGCCCTCAAAGAGGGCGAACTATGCTTAACCGCATGCGACTGAGCGGAGCGAAGGAACTTGCGGAAAGAAATACTATCTACCTCTCCGTCCCCAACGGGGGGCGAATAAAACAACCAAAAGTTTTTCAACTAAAACACCACCTAATCATGAAAAAAGCATCATCTTTATTACTATTACTATTTGTTCTAATAACAACAAATGCCCAATCCAAAATAAGCATCACAAACAAAATAGTAAACGAAAACGGCGAAGCCATTGAATATGCAACTATAGGTATTCCCTCTAAAAAAATAGGCACATTAAGCGACACTAATGGTGTATTTACTCTAAATGTAGAGATTGAGATTTCAGACACATTAGTTATCCGACATGTATCTTATCAAGAAAAACAAATTCCTATAACTGAATGTCTAAACACAACCAACAACATCGTCATGCAAACAAAACAACTTGACGAAATGGTTGTCTATAATGGCAAAAGAAAAAAAGCTCTACTTGCAAATAAAGGAATGAACATAGCAGGAGGAGAAACTATGCTAACCATTGCACATAAAGGCTTTGAAGTTGGCTCAATGGTAGAAACAAAAAGAATATTTAAACTACAAGAAATATCATTCAACGTACGTTCAAACAACATATTAGGCGCAAAATTCAGCGTAAATATATACAGACAAAATGAAGCAACTGGCGAATTTACCAATACACTTTGCAAACCCATCTATTTCGACATCCCAGTAAATTCCGACAAACAAGAAGTAAAAATTGAAGTAACCGAAAACGTCATTATTCAACCCGGAACGTATTTCGTATCAATAATGTTCGTAGACTACGACAATTCAAATATCGAAAACGAACAACATAACTCTATCTATTTCCCATTATACCTTAAAAGTTCCTATACTCGCAAAGGTATAATGAACGAACTCGAATCCATACCTATAAATATGGGACTATCCCTCAAAGGTATCGAATATAGATAAATCCTTACAACAAAAAAAATACATTTTAACAAATTTTGTTATCTTGTCCTCCTGTCTAAAAATTAAAAAAAATGAAATTAGGAGAGAGCCCAATATCAAAACTACTTTGGTACTACTCGCTACCATCGCTTATAGGCACATTGGCTGGTGTGCTCTATAACATCATCGACCGAATCTACATCGGACAAGGTGTTGGTGCATTAGCCATATCTGGCTTGGCTCTCACGTTCCCAATAATGAACCTTCTCGGAGCATTTGGTATGCTTGTCGGACACGGTGCCGCTGCACGAGTTTCGCTACTATTAGGCAATGGCAAAAAAGAAGAAGCTAATGCCATATTACCTAATACATTTGCTTTATCATTATTTTTCTATTTGATTGTCAGTTCCTTGACATTCATTTTTCTCGAACCTATACTCTATGCATTCGGAGCTTCAGAACAAACTCTACCTTACGCCAGCGAATATCTAAAAATAATAATCCCTGGCCACATTTTCACCTCACTCAGCTACGCCTACACCAATATTATGCGTGCATCAGGCCATCCTATGATAGCTATGAACACACTCATACTCGGTGCTCTACTCAATATTCTACTTGACCCAATATTCATCTTTTGGTTCAACCTTGGCATCAAAGGCGCAGCATATGCAACCGTTTTATCTATGCTAATCTCGTGCCTCTGGATTATTCACTACTTTTTCCGTAAAGACAACACCCTAAGTTTCAGAAAGCTAACATTTAACATCTCCCAATTTTCTCGTCAAAGACTCAAAGATCTTCGATTCTCAATTCTCAATTCTCAATTCTCAATTCTCAGTATCGGACTCTCGTCATTCCTACTCCACACAGCCACCTCATTAGTCAACGTACTAATGAATCACACGCTTCAAAACCATGGTGGCGACCTCGCTATTGGTGCATTTGGCATCATCACCTCTTTCACATCGCTCATCGTAATGTCTATAGTAGGTATGGCACAAGGCATGCAACCAATTATTGGATACAACTATGGCGCAGGTCTTTATGACAGAGTGAAGACTACTCTGAAATATTGTATCTCTATTGCTACTATCATTACCACACTCGGTTGCATCATAGCATTAATATTCCCTCACTACATCGCTCGTCTATTCACTATCGACACCAACCTTGTCAACATCACCGCAAGCGGATTGTCGATATATGCATCTACATTCTTTGTCGTTGGTTTTCATATCATTGTGACCAACTATTTCCAAAGCATCGGGCGTGCTGGAGTATCTATTTTCTTGTCACTATCACGCCAAATCTTACTACTCATACCATTCATTTTGCTATTCCCTCCTATATGGGGACTCACAGGCGCCTGGATGGCACAACCCGTATCTAACATAATATCGGCAGCAATAGCTATTGTAATACTATCTTTACATCTGAAAAAACTATGACATACAGCATCTTAAATACTTTAATCGACACCACATCGCACAAAATAACACAAGATGGCAAACCTGTAAAATTAACTCATATCGAATTCGAACTATTGCTTTATCTTGCCCAACACGCCGACAAACTATGCACGCGAGAAGATATTTTAGATAATGTATGGGGTCAGCGATTTCAGTACGATACAGGCACTGTGGATGTGCATCTACACTCTTTGCGCCGTAAATTAGGTTTCGAACGCAAATATCCAATAGAATCTATCCGCAATATTGGCGTCATACTACACACAACGCCTAAAAAACAATCATATAGCCTAAATATTCAAGATTTTACCATTCAATGGATTAAGGCTCACGAAGCAGATTTCGACGCAAAACAACTTATTCCCCATCTGCATCTCGACCCATTTGTCAGCGAAATCACCCTATCGCCTAAAGACTTACATCAAATGCTCGACGGCATACTCAATGTGCTTCTGCCAACCTCACAACCGGGCATTATCTGCATAAAATCACATCTGAGTTGCACACATTTCTCACTCATATTGGATATAAACGGCACTATCAACGAACTGAAAATACCAATTGACGAATAATATTTAAGTTAGATTTAAGCAAACTTAAATCAAAAAGCAATATCTTTGTCGCAAAATTACAAAAACAAACAATATGCGACAAAGATTATTTTTTTTATTACTCATTTTTAGTGCAACTCTGTTTGCAAAAAACGACTCAACCTCTATATTTCAAGGCTATAGTGGAGGTATGATGGTGCACGCTGGTGGCCTATTTGGCGAAAACCCTAATGCTACCCTCCCTTCTAGCGAATCTATCTCATCTCAAGGTCTCACCTATGGCATTGGTGGTTCTCTCCGCATCAACCTTAAAAAACATTTACGTGTAGGTTGCGAAGGTTTTGTTTCTACAATGAACAGCAACTTCACCAATAAGCACAACACCTTGCAACCAGGCAGTTATATCCGCACAGGATGGGGAGGCCTATTGGCCGACGCGTGTTGGCGTGGCAATAAAGTATGGCCCTACGTTGGAGGCTCTATTGGTGGTGGAGCTATGCATTCGCTTATGGTAGTCGATGGCAATCAAGACGATTGGACTCCCGAAAGTTACACCATCTTAAATAAACAAAGTTTCTTCTACGTCGGTCCTTATGCTGGTATTGATGTGTGTTTAACCAAACGTATCCACTTCACTTTCCGTCTCGATTGGATGATGGCCCTTGCTCAAAAATCAATACTCTTACCTACTGGTCCTCGTTTATACGTTGGCTTTATGTTCTGTCATTAATTACATATACTATGAATTTTTCAGGAATAATACTCGGTTTAGTCTCTTTCATCTGCATCGGACTATTCCACCCCTTAGTCATCAAAGGCGAATACTATTTTGGCACTCGCTGCTGGTGGGCCTTTGCATCATCTGGAGTTATAACACTAATTGCCTCTCTTCTCGTCGAAAACATCTATCTCTCTGTGATTTTCGGAGTAATATCTTTCTCTTGTTTTTGGTCGATTCTCGAACTATTCGAACAAGAAAAACGAGTTAAACGAGGTTGGTTTCCAAAAAATCCTAAAAGAAATTACGACTCTACACCCGAAAAATAATAAATAATAGTATAGATTAGGATAAAAAATATGCAAAATAATTTGCTACATTATAAAAAAAATGCTATCTTTGCGTGTTGATTACATTATCTATAAAAAATGACTATTCCTAATCTCGATAATATATATCAAAAAATATTAGAACTACGCGAGAAGCATATCAAAGACAAGCGATTTGTACTTGTACTCGCTTTCATCACAGGTCTTGGATGTGCTCTTGCAGCATTCCTTCTCAAAAGTTCTATCCACTTTGTGCAAGATATCGTCAAATCGTTGATGGCCAACGACTCGTTGAACTATTGGTATCTTGCTTTCCCTGCCGTAGGTATCATCATTGCGTCGCTTTTCGTTAAATATATAGTAAAAGACGACATCTCGCACGGTGTAACCAAAATTCTCTACGCCATTTCACAACACAAAGCTATCATCAAACTCCACAACTGCTGGTCATCAATAGTTGCATCAAGTATCACTATCGGTTTTGGTGGTTCGGTCGGAGCCGAAGCACCTATTGTGCTCACTGGTTCTGCTATCGGTTCCAACCTCGGTCAGTTTTTCAAAATGGACCAACGCACCCTCATGCTCCTCGTGGGTTGTGGTGCTGCAGGTGCCGTAGGTGGCATCTTCAAAGCCCCTATCGCTGGCGTTGCGTTCGTTATGGAGGTGTTGTTGATGGACCTCACCATGACCTCTATCGTGCCTCTGCTCATTGCTTCGGTCACAGCTACGGCATTCTCTTATCTCTTTATGGGCAACGAGGTTATGTTCCATTTCGACAACTACGCACCATTCACCCTCGACCGCGTGCCTTATCTCATTTTGCTCGGCGTGGTGTGTGGACTTATCTCGCTCTACTTCACTCGTGGTATGAATTGGCTCGAAGGCATCTTCCGTCGTCTCAAAGTGCCATACAAAAAAATCTTGGTTGGTGGCTTGATGCTTGGTGTTCTCATCTTCCTCTTCCCTCCTCTCTATGGCGAAGGCTACGACACCATCAACGCCCTTCTCACAGGCGAATGTTACAACCTCTTCAACCAATCGTTCCTCTACAACTATCGCCTCGATGCTTGGGCTATAGTGCTCTATCTATCGCTAATTGTTTTCTTCAAAATATTCGCTTCGGCTGCCACTAATGGTGCTGGCGGTACAGGTGGTATCTTCGCTCCATCGCTCTTTGTTGGCTGTATCACAGGCTTCGTTGTTGCCGAAGGTTTAAATATCGTAGGTCTTCCGGTGCCTCACCAAAACTTTGCCTTTGCCGGTATGGCTGGTCTTATGTCGGGCGTAATGCACGCACCGCTCACAGGCACATTCCTCATAGCCGAACTCACAGGTGGTTACGACCTATTCATGACTCTCATGATTACTTCCGTCATCGCCTACCTCACCATCATCGTGTTCGAGCGCCACTCGCTCTATGCTATGCGTCTTGCGCAAAAAGGCGAATTGCTCACTCACCACAAAGACCGCGCAGTGCTCACCCTCATGAAGATGGACAACATAATCGAAACCGACCTCTCTATCGTTACTCCCGAAACAACACTCGGACAATTGGTGAAAGTTATCTCTAAGTCAAATCGCAACCTATTCCCTGTTGTAAATCCTAAAACACAACGTTTCGTGGGCGTGGTTTCGCTCGACGAGGTGCGCAACATCATGTTCCGTCCCGAACTCTACGACCGCTACACAGTGCAAGAACTCATGAATATGCCACCTGCACGCATCGTGGTCAACATGCCGATGGACAAAGTGATGGACACATTCGAAAACACAGGCGCATGGAATCTCCCCGTAGTCGACGAAGAAAACAAATACATTGGTTTCGTATCTAAATCAAAGATATTCAACACATACCGCAAAGTGCTCGTTCACTTCTCGGAAGAGTAAAACAATGTATAATGCACAATGTATAATGCACAATGCATAATGCACAATTCATGCTACTAAAACTCTAATAAATACTAACGAGGCGAAAGCCGAGTACCATCATCTTGCTACTCGCTACTCGCTACTAAAAATCTAAGAATATGGCAAATCGTAGAACTCTCAAAAAACAAATCCGTGCTATTCTCGGACAATTGATGGACGAATGTATCATCTGTAACCTCGTGCTTCCTAAATTCGACAACACTACTCTCGACACATTTGCTGCACGCATCATCGAAATCAACGACGAATTCATCGCACGTGCCAACCACCCAGAAGGTACTAAAGACCCTAAACGCACAAAACAATACTACTCTGCTCTTGTTCAAGACTTCAACAAAGCTACTCTCGAGCTTATCCAAGACATGAACAAAATCAGCGAGTAATGGCAAAAATCAGCAAAACCAACGCTGCACGCCTACTCGATCAACGCAAAATCAACTACCAACTCATCCCTTACGAAGTGGATGAGCAGCATCTTGATGCCGGACACGTAGCCGAGAGCCTTGGCGAAAACATCGAACAGGTGTTCAAAACCCTCGTGCTCAAAGGCGACAAATCGGGCTACTTCGTCTGTGTCATTCCGGGCAACTGCGAGGTTGATTTGAAGAAAGCAGCTAAAGTGAGTGGCAATAAGAATTGCGACCTCATACCAATGAAAGAGCTCCTACCCACTACGGGCTACATCCGTGGAGGTTGTTCCCCTATTGGTATGAAAAAGCCATTCCCAACCTATATCCACACCACAGCCGCCGATTTCGACCACATATATATTAGCGCAGGCGTGCGTGGCTTACAAATCCAAATCGCCCCAAACGATCTAATCACAATCAGCAACGCCACCCTTTGCGACCTTATATAATGCAAAATGCACAATGCACAATTCATAATGCATAATGCATAATTAACCTTTCGGCATAAATATTAAATAAAAAATACAAACAAAATAAATAACTATAAATAACTATAAATAATTATGAACCGAAGGTCACGACCAACGGAAGTAATTGTGAATTATGAATTGTGAATTAACTAAAACTTGTCCACGTTGTGGCGCAAAATTCATCTGCCGTCACAACGACGATATCACCAAATGCCAATGCGCCTCGGTGCAACTAACCCCCGAAGCACGTCAACATATCGCAGAGAATTACACCGATTGCCTTTGTGTGAACTGTCTTCGCGAGATATTAAACGATAAACTTTGGCAAAGTTTTTGATTTCTTGTAAACGTGAATTATTTATTTTAACGCAAATTATCATAAATTAATCGTAAATTCTATATCATAAAAAATTAATGAGTAATTAATGGTAACCAGCGGTCTTTGAGCCTTCGGCGATAAAATTTGCGTTCAAAAAAAAGAAGATTTACGTTCAAAAATTATGTTATTCTGTTATTTTGTCTTCTAAAAAAATCTAATATATGAAAGCAAAAATCATCGGCATCATATCGCTAATCGCAGTGCTAGTCATTGCAGGTGTCATCTATTTCCAATACTTCTTCGTGTTTGGCGAAGGCGTCAAAGCTGGCGAGCTCAACTATATGGTCCACAAGGGCTATATCTTCAAAACCTACGAAGGCAAACTCATCCAATCTGGGTTCAAAGGTCAAACTGCCAACGGCGTAGCCTCAGGCATCCAAAGCTATGAGTTCCAATTCTCTGTTACCGACGAAGCCATTGCCGACTCGCTCATGCGCTGCTCAGGCAAGCAAGTCGAACTCCACTACAAAGAGTACCTCAACCCACTCGTATGGCGTGGCGTCAGCGAATTCGTAGTCGATAGCATCATAGCAGTTGAAAATTAAAAGTTGAAAGTTGAAAATTACCATTCGGCATCAACTTTTTATCAATCAATGACACAAAGACTATATATCCACATTTTAAATTAAAAAAAATTTCAAATTTCAAATTTCAAATTTCAAATTTCAAATTTCAAATTATATTTATGGAATTAGCAAGTAAATACAATCCACAAGACGTAGAACAAAAATGGTATCAATACTGGCTCGACCACGCTCTCTTTTCGAGCAAACCTGATGGTCGCAAGCCTTACACAATAGTTATCCCACCACCTAACGTAACAGGTGTGCTCCACATGGGTCACATGCTCAACAACACTATCCAAGACATCCTCGTGCGCCGCGCTCGTATGATGGGCTTCAATGCTTGTTGGGTACCTGGTACCGACCACGCCTCTATCGCTACCGAAGCTAAGGTAGTCAACCGCCTCGCTGCTCAAGGCATTAAGAAAACCGACCTCTCGCGCGACGAGTTCCTCAAACATGCATGGGATTGGACTCACGAGCACGGTGGCATCATCCTCCAACAACTCCGTAAACTCGGTGCCTCTTGCGATTGGGACCGCACTTCGTTCACTATGGACGAAAAACGCTCTGAGTCAGTAATCAAAGTATTCTGCGACCTCTACAACAAAGGCCTCATCTATCGTGGTGTGCGTATGGTCAACTGGGACCCTAAAGCCCTCACTGCCCTATCCGACGAAGAGGTTATCTTCAAAGAACAACAAAGCAAACTCTACTACCTCCGCTATAAAGTCGTAGGCGAAGATACATACGCTATCGTGGCTACTACTCGTCCTGAGACTATCATGGGCGACACAGCTATGTGTATCAATCCTAACGACCCTAAAAACACTCACCTCAAAGGCAAACGTGTCATTGTGCCACTCGTAGGTCGCGAAGTGCCTGTCATCGAGGACGAATACGTTGACGTAGAGTTCGGTACAGGTTGCCTCAAAGTCACTCCAGCACACGATATCAACGACTACATGCTTGGCGAAAAACACAACCTCCAAAGCATCGATATCTTCAACGACAACGGCACACTCAGCGAGGCTGCTGGTATGTACATTGGTATGGACCGCTTCGATGTGCGCAAACAAATCGTCATCGACCTCGAGGCTGCTGGTCTTCTCGAGAAGGTTGAGGACTACAACAACAAAGTGGGTTGCTCAGAGCGCACCAATGTGCCTATCGAACCAAAACTCTCTATGCAGTGGTTCCTCAAAATGGAGCACCTTGCCGAAATCGCACTCGCTCCTGTGATGAACGACGACATCAAGTTCTACCCTGCTAAATACAAAAACACCTATCGCCACTGGCTCGAAAATATCAAGGACTGGTGCATCAGTCGCCAACTTTGGTGGGGTCACCGCATCCCAGCTTACTACCTTCCTGAAGGTGGTTATGTAGTAGCCGAAACTGCCGAAGCTGCACTCGAAGCTGCACGTGCCAAAACAGGCAACAATGCCCTCACACTCGACGACCTCCGTCAAGACGAAGACTGCCTTGACACATGGTTCTCTTCTTGGTTGTGGCCTATCTCGTTGTTCGATGGTATCAACAATCCTAACAACGACGAAATCAACTACTACTACCCAACTGCCGACCTCGTTACTGGTCCCGACATCATCTTCTTCTGGGTGGCACGTATGATTATGGCAGGCTACGAATACAAAGGCGATATGCCTTTCCGCAACGTATATTTCACAGGTATCGTGCGCGACAAAATCGGTCGCAAGATGTCAAAATCACTTGGCAACTCGCCTGACCCACTCGAACTCATCGAAAAGTTCGGCGCAGATGGTGTGCGTATGGGTATGATGCTCGCTGCTCCTGCTGGCAACGACATCCTTTTCGACGAAGCTCTCTGCGAACAAGGACGCAATTTCAACAACAAGATATGGAATGCCCTCCGCCTCATCAAAGGTTGGGAAGTGGCTGATATCGAGCAACCTGAAAGCTCACGCCTCGCTATCGAGTGGTTCGACAGCAAACTCTCTAAAACTATCGAAGAGATTAACGACGACTTCACCAAATATCGCCTCAGCGAGGCTCTTATGACAGTCTACAAACTCTTCTGGGACGAGTTCTCATCTTGGTATCTCGAGATGGTTAAACCTGCTTATCAGCAACCAATCGACCGCGCTACCTACAACTCAACAATTGCGTTTTTTGAAAAACTCACACTCCTTCTCCACCCATTCATGCCATTCATCACCGAAGAGATTTGGCAAGTGCTTGACGAACGCAAAGATGGCGAAAGTGTGATGGTAGCCCCAATGCCAGAGGCAGGTGCAATCAATGCTACCCTACTTGCCGATTTCGAGTTCGTCAAAGAGATTATCGCAGGTGTGCGCACAGTTCGTCTCGACAAAAACATTCCTAACAAAGAGGCGCTCTCGCTCGTCGTTACAGGCGAAGGTCACAACGATGCCTACAACCCAGTCATCATCAAAATGTGTAACCTCGAGTCAGTTGCTCACGGCGAAAAAGATGCCACAGCCGCAACTTATATGGTCGGCGTAACCGAGTATGCCGTGCCACTAGGCAACAACATCAACGTCGAAGAAGAAATCAAGAAGATGGAGGCAGAAATCGAGTATCTCAAAGGCTTCTTAAATTCGGTAATGAAAAAGCTCGGCAACGAAAAATTCGTAGCCAATGCCAAACCCGAAATCGTCGAAAACGAGCGCAAAAAACAAGCCGATGCCGAATCCAAAATCAAATCCCTCCAAGACAGCATCGACAACCTCCGCAAAGCGTAAATCGCACAAAATATCAACACAAAAAATGCTGAGTCCATCATCTGGCTCAGCATTTTTTTATCATATCCAAAATGTAAAGACGAGCAAAGCGAGTTACAATGTAGGGACACTCGGCTCGAGCATCCGATGACCCCATCGGGGTCGCACAACCACACAAAAACAAAAACTCCCCAAAAAACAAAAAGTTCCGCCTTTTAGGCAGAACTTTTTTCAATTCTAAAACATCATATAACAATCTGAACATCAAAACAATACAAACAATCAGTTGTTTATGATTACAAAGATACAAAAATTGTCAGCAATTCACAACTGTCGACAAGATGAACAACCACCAGAGCACGTTGTTTATGATTACAAAGATACAAAAATTGTCAGCAATTCACAACGTCCGTATGTCAAAACTTATTGGAATCATTGTTGTTTATGATTACAAAGATACAAAAATTGTCAGCAATTCACAACAGTGGAAGGAGCGTTTATCTTGATAAATACGTTGTTTATGATTACAAAGATACAAAAATTGTCAGCAATTCACAACGAGCGAGGAGGGCGGGCGCGCTGGACCTTAGTTGTTTATGATTACAAAGATACAAAAATTGTCAGCAATTCACAACTTGTACAATTACTCCACGAGTAGATTATTAGTTGTTTATGATTACAAAGATACAAAAATTGTCAGCAATTCACAACACAACGAAGAAATTATAAAAATCAAAGAAAGTTGTTTATGATTACAAAGATACAAAAATTGTCAGCAATTCACAACGCGCACGCGCGCTCCATATCGCATAGGCTTGTTGTTTATGATTACAAAGATACAAAAATTGTCAGCAATTCACAACCATAAACTATTATATTCAACATGATGATTAGTTGTTTATGATTACAAAGATACAAAAATTGTCAGCAATTCACAACAGTAAAAAAACATATTTAATACAACAAAAAGTTGTTTATGATTACAAAGATACAAAAATTGTCAGCAATTCACAACTTGAAACAATCAAATGCATACCAGAATTCAGTTGTTTATGATTACAAAGATACAAAAATTGTCAGCAATTCACAACCATTCCTAATATTTTTTCAAATCCCATAGTGTTGTTTATGATTACAAAGATACAAAAATTGTCAGCAATTCACAACAAGCGGCAAAGGCAAACCCAATATTTATTGGTTGTTTATGATTACAAAGATACAAAAATTGTCAGCAATTCACAACTTTTTTGTTTCATAATGTTAATTATAATAAGTTGTTTATGATTACAAAGATACAAAAATTGTCAGCAATTCACAACTTCTAACGTCTGTTTCTGGGAGAACTCCGGTTGTTTATGATTACAAAGATACAAAAATTGTCAGCAATTCACAACTATTAAGTCCCAAGAAAAAATGAAAGAGCAGTTGTTTATGATTACAAAGATACAAAAATTGTCAGCAATTCACAACTTGTAGCATATTATATAAATCTATTGTTCTCGTTGTTTATGATTACAAAGATACAAAATTTGAATGAACTTATAAATTCTTCTCTTTACATAAAATATCATACAAATATCCTGCACTTTGGATATACAATTCACTATTTGCATTTTGTAATTGAGCATACAAATACGAATCATAAATAACATCCAAAGCCGACGCAATATCAAGATTGAAATCTTCCACCAAAAATTGCGTCATCTGATCTACATTATAATCAATCAAAAACTTGATTCTTTTCTCTTTTTCACTCATATACTCTTTTCAAAAAATCAATAGCTTTCTTAGTTCCAAAAAAATATTGAATATTCAAATGCTTATATTCCAATTCTTTTGCCAAATCTTTCAAAGTAAAAGTACCCTCTGCATATCGAGCCAACAAATAAGCTACACCATCATCGGCAATCGGACCAATAACTATATCATAGTCGTGAACAAACTGCTTTTTTCGTCTTCGATTATTAAAAACAAACTCAGCCCATTCCTCCGATGGAGAATCAAATCGCAAGATTTTCAAATTAACATCAGATAAAATAGTCTCATCAAATTCATATTGTTGAATAACTGCAGTACCTCCAAAAATTTCCGATTTCTTTATAGCCCAATGTTGTGCTTGTTCAAAAATATCAGTTAAGTAAAAACCGCAACCAAAATCCTTATTCTTATTAGATTTAGCAAAATCAACTTCACTAAAATCCACATTAGTTCCATGATAAAGAATCATCTCAACGTCCCTCCATTTTTAGCACAAATCAATATTAAATCATCCACCGTATCATCAATAGATTGCAAATGTACTACATGATAAAAATCTATCAAAAACTTCACACCTTTATACTCACGCAAATAATGAAATGCCGACAAAGTCGTCATTCCTAATCTACTAGCAAACGCACGAATACACGCATTTGTAAAAGGTATTTGATATTTATCTTTCATAATTCGTTTTTTTATAACGCAAAGTTACAGATTTATTTTCAAATATGCAAATAGCATACAAAACATTAAAACAACTCCAATTGTTGAACTGGTGGGTTGAGGGATTCGGGTTTGGAGCCTACGAATAACTCCATTTGTCCGAACTGCTTATCGGTAATGCAAAGGATGCCTACATAACCATATTCAGGCAGATTGCGTTTCACTCGTTTTATGTGAACTTCGGCGTTTTCAACACTCGGACAATGGCGAATATAGATTGAAAACTGAAACATATTGAATCCATCGGAAACCAATTGTTTCCGAAATTCAGCTGCCGCCTTACGCTCTTTTCGTGTCTCGGTCGGCAAATCAAAAAATACCATAACCCACATAACACGATATTCACTAAAACGATTATACATACTCATCAACCCCCTCGCCCTATGGGCACTCCCCCTAAAACAAGGGGAGAATATTTAGTATAACATTCACATAATTGGATAGACTATTTTGCGAGCCTCGCCAGCATAGCATTTCTGCAACGAGCTGGTGGTCAACCCCACTGCCACCATAAGCGGACTGCGCTTGCCATTGATTGTGACATCAAGCGTAGGTACGGTGAGCAATTCTGCCTTATGCTGTTTCTCCAAAGTTTCGATAGCCCCATATTTGCCATAGAGCGACATCACCAATCGGTCGACATAAGGTCGGTAAGGCTCCATCACATCATCGGCAAGACAATAAGCGTTGTATTTATTGCGATGATGCATACCCCACGTAGGCAACAATCCACTACCCACCAACGCTCGAGCCACTACAGCACGCAATATGGCATAGCCATAATTAAGCATATTATTGGGAGCAACACCATCTCTATCACGTTTAAAGTCCTCAATCATAGGGAATGCCTCTTTCCAATAATAGGCTGCTGCACGAGCTTCTAGATTCATAGCATCGCCACTGCGCACATCCATTGCCCAGCGTTGCATATTGACTACATTCAGTCCACGCACATCGCGAAGCACAGCAGCTTGATTCTCGATTTTAGCTATGATGGTTTGTTGCCAAAGTTGCTTTTGTAGAGGTAGCGATGCCTGCAGTTGATAGCGAAACCGCTCTGTTTGAGTCGAATTTCCACATAAAGGAAGCATCAACCCAACAGGTAACCTTTGTTTATCGCAAGTGATAACGGCACAATTATTTTCGAGCAGAGCCTCTAGCAGTCCCTGAGTGATAGTGATTTGCTGATGGTCGAGCACCACTACTCCAATATCCTCGATAGGAATAGTGGCGTGCGCCTCTTTGCGAAACGACTCAGGCAAAGAGTCATTCTTCTCCACCTCAGGCAATCGCAAAACCAGTTGATTCTGCTTCAGACTGAGGTACGAAGGATTGCCGAAATATAGTGTGCGTTTAATCATTATTTCTTCAATTTAATATTACCATTCTCTAATTCAAAATCATAGCCTTCTATTAAAAAATTAAGAGAAGCTACACCACATCTAATTTTTTCAGGCAAAAGTATTCCTTTTTTTACACTTTCACCTTTTCCTAAATCTTTTTGAGAGTTAATATGCCTAATCATAGTTATTCTTCCATCAGATTCAAAATCTTTAACAACATACAAATACTTTGAAATCTCATCTGATGCCATTGAATGTACATCATTCTTATCAAAACCATGACAAACAATAGCCATAACTCCTTTATGAATAACTCTAGTCAAAGTATATACTTTTCCCTTAACTTTTATTTCTTGCAATAAATCATCTCTATCTTTTTTTCTATTTTCAGCTATATCAAAAAGACTAACCACTTCATAATGTTTCTTTCCTAATTCAGCATTATAGTACTGACACATACAATATAAACTACCCATACCTGCATAATAGTTTTGCTTGTAACTTGGAGTTGAATCTGAAATATAGGTTTGTTTTTTAACAATGAGAGGATTTTTAATTGATACCTCACAACGAATGTGACGAATTCGGTTAACCTTATTGCCATGTTTATCAAGCATATATATGCCTTGCTCGCAAGCTTCTTGGAAAGACAAGCCTTCATATTGTTTTTCTAACTTATCAATCAAAGATTTATTGACTGCCTCTTTACGTAATTCTGCCCAAGACTTAAAGCCTGAATCTAAATCATTTTTCTTAAATTTGAGGTCTTTACGTTTGACAAAAATGGTGTTTTCGAGTTGTACAACATTACCATTTTCATCGCGTTTTAGAGTCTTACCATTAGGCAATAATTCTGCTTTACGAACAGCTCCAAGCCATGACTCTTGATGTAACTGTCCACGAATGATATCACCATTTTGCCATTTCTCAACCTCTTCACCTTTAGCATTTACCACATAGACTTTCTTACCTCTCACTCTTACACGGCGACCCGCAGGAGTCAATGTCTGGTCTTTTGAAATATGGCGAACTAAAATATTAGATTCGATTGTAGATACCAAACCATCAATGTTACCAATATGACAAGATTTTAGTTTAGCTTTTAATTGTGAGTCTATCGCTTGGCATGAGTTTGCATCTTCTGACCATTTTTTAGCCTCCTCTCTTTCATAGAAAAGTTTCAACATTTCATCACGAAGAGCAGATTTTGGAATCATAGTCAACACTGATGCATCGATAGCATGGTGAGAGTGTTTGCTACGGTCTTTTTTCTCAAACTCGTTTTGTACACCTAAAATTTTACGGAATACAGCAGTGGTACTACCCTTTTGAACTGAAACATCCGAGAATAGAGAACGAAGGAAATGGTAGGCATATTTAGTAATAATACCAGTATCTACCAACTGACTATTTCTGAATCCAGTAGGTACATCTTTCATCAAGAAAGTATTGACTTTTTGCTCCCAATAATCCAACTCCAACTCCCACAAGTGGCGTTGACGAATAGCATTGTCTTTTTGCTCTTTGGTTTGAGCCTTACGTGAACGATGTTTATAATATTCGATGTTTTGTTTGAGTCTCTCAACACGATTTATCCATGGTTGAATTCTAACCAAAATTTCATCATAATTTTCTAACTCTGCAGGTTTTCTATTCTTTTTTATTTTTCTATTATAATCAATATCACAAATAGTAAGATTAGCCATCGAATCATCAAAACTAATGCTACGAGGAATTGTGTGTTCAACATCAAATTTCGCATCAGAAAAAATGTTTTTGATGTTAATTATTTTACCTGTATAAATACATTGACAACCTTGTTCAAGCCATAATTTGTATTTGTCAACTCGTTTTTTCATCCACTCATTGTAGAATGTTACTCCCTCTCCTTTTGCAAAGTTTGCTTCACGAGACTCTTTGTGGTCTGGATGACCAAAATCGGCTTGGTCAAGTAACAATTTAACTTTTTCTAAGTCTGCATCTGTTATATCACGACTAGCATATTCTGCTTCAATGCGTTTTCTTATCTCTTTATATTCATCTTCGCGTTGGCGTTGATAGGTTTCTATAGCCCAACGTATATTGGCATCATTAAGTGTACGAGCATTTTCGACCACTACACGAGTATCTTCGGCGATAATATTAGCCTTTAATAATTTGTTTATTTGTTGGCGTAAGATGTGAAGCGTACGCAATGCCATCGGATTTTTGAATGCACCGATCACAGGCGAAGACAATAATCGCTTAGATATCAAAGTGCCATCTTCAGTTTTGTAAGTCTCCTCTTTTGCTGGAGCATAAAACTCTACTTGCGACGGATGATAGAGTTGTTTGAATTTTTCATCAGAGAGGTGAATATTATTCTCAGCAAGGAATTTCATCACCCATTGCGATAATGACACTTGTAAACGAGGAACTTTGAAATATTCTCGTTTTTTGTTACGGAAAAACTCTTGATAATACGATTCTACAGCAGTAAGAATCGATGTTTGTTCAGATTGTGGAAGGTCGTTCCATTTATCCTGACCATAAGAATCTACAATAGCATCTTTAACATCTTTACGGTCGTCATCACCCAAAAGATATTCGTAGTTGAATCGAGCAAATTGCTCCGATTCGTCTAATACTTTATATTTGGCTATCAACGAATTGACGATATTGAGAACTTCGCGTTCGAAACGATTACCGTTTGTTATATTACCCAATTCGCCTTCGATAGTATCGCCATACTCATGCCACAACTCTTCGCCTAAAATTTCAGGTAATTTAGCCAACAATACAGCATCGGTGTAGATATATCCTTTTTGTAAGAAAACATTGATTAAACGAATAGCTTTGAGACTCAACATCGCATAGCCTTGAGAAATAGCTCCCCAAAGTTTTATCAATTGATTTTTTTGTTCATCAGTCAAAATCAATTGACGTTTAGAAACTACACTCAATACATCTTCAACATCTTCGCTTGAAAAACACAAGTGCCATAGGTCTAGATAATTAAATGAAACTTGATGTAAACCTTTTTTCTTGTCTTTACCCTTACGCTCTGATTGAGAATAGATGACTGCTGTATTCCATTCATCGCCTAAAATATTCTTCAAACGAGCTACAATAGGACAACCGCTAACATTAGTGTTCTCTTTGTAATTAATAGATTTATCTTTGTATGATAATTTACAAAACAATCGTTTGTTTAACCACTCTATGATATCAGCAAATTTGAAATTATTTTTAACTCTACCTATAAATAATTCGTTGAATAAGTCTCGCTTGATTTCTAAAGACAGTGGTTCTTTGTTTATTTTTATATTATTAATCAAAGACCACGCACGGAATATTTCAAAATCAGGATGACTGACAGGACAACGATATTTATTTTTCTCTAAAGTACATTTGCCAATTGTGCCTTTTTGTGATTTAAGTGGTCGCTTATAAAAGATTGCCTTAGATATTTTATCGTAAAATTCACTAGATAAATTTTGTGTCTCACATATAATATTAAGTTCATCTATATATTGTTGTCTAACAGGAGTATATTCACTATTACGCACACGAATACCCTCTTTAATCAACGCATCCATAGCACAACCAATAGTAGTAAGACCTTTTTCTTGCATGTAACTAGTAATTGCTTTAGATGCTTTTTCTTCAGATTTTTTTAGTGCCAAAGCAATATCTTCATTTTGGTCATTAGTCTCTTCTTTCTCTTGATTTTTGATTGTATCACCCTTGCTACTTTTAAAACCACGGCGTTGAGCAAAATGATATAATGCTCGACCTACGGCAAAACGATTCTCTTCTATTGATAAATCAAGAGGTTGAGTTGCAAGAATTGCTCGCAATTCATATGGTGTTGTATATTCAGGTTTACCATCGTTGTCGAAATCGAGACGTACCCATTGTTCAAATCGTTTAGCTTCGACTGGATATTGGCGTTTGAGTCCTTTTGCTTTGTCGTAACAAGCCCATTGTTCCCATTCTGACTGTGTAAGCGGACAATAGCCATAATCAATCAAAACACGAAGAGTTTCCCAAATTCGATATTTACGATGTTGATACATGCGTCGCACTGAACGCTTTTCAGTACGTTGCGCTGCAAAAGAATATTCGCCTGTTTTTTCTTTTCCAACGCCTGATTTAAATACTACAGATGAGTAATATTCCAATTGGTCAACTATCTTACCATCAATATCTTCGTTGCGAACTGCAATACCAATAGAATTAGTTCCTAAATCTAAACCTAAAATTTTTCCCATATTTTTTCAATTTTGTTTTGTTATTTCAATTTATTATCGTACCTTTGCACTCGAAAGATACAAATTGTGAGACTTTTCACAATAAGGCTATAAGCCGTAGATTTCTTTGTCCCTGCGTCCCCCGATGTAGGGCTTTTTTTATGCCTTTTTCACACCCACAAAGGTAATCAATCTTTTCGTAGTTTACAAATTTATTTATTATGTTTTTGAACATATTCTCGTATATATTTTCGCGCGACAAAAATACAACCCTATTTTGACAACTTATGACAAAAAGGAAAATATTTTCATATTTTTCTCACTTTTTTTGTTTAATTGAGCAAATGTAGTAAATTTTTTCAAGTTGCTCAAATTTCTGCAATGGTTGCATATAATCACATCTATAGCCACTATCACTTCTTACCCACTAACACACACAGCAACCCTCAAGCAAACTGCACCGAAGAAAACAGCCACATTCACACTAGCAAATTACAAAGCTTTTTTCCTGAAAAATCTTAACATCTTTGATAAAATTCTCGTCTATCTGATATCAAAATCCGATTTTCACTCGTTTGGTTAGTTTTTCTTGAGCGCACGTTGCTTTTATCTGTTCTAGACTGGTGGTTTGCTTAAACAGTAGTTCGTTGATGAAGCATTTGCGCGCGATGTTGGATATTTCGCCTCCGCTGAAATCATACTCGGATGCTAGGATGAGGGCGTCGTCTTTGGTCAAACTTGGCATCAACGAACGCCATATCTCGCTTTTTGCCTCGAGATCGGGCTTATCGAACTTGATTTTGTACAAGAATCGGCGCTCGAAGGCTGCATCGAGATTGTTGGTCAGGTTGGTGGTGGCGATGAGGATGCCGTCGAAGGTCTCCATCTCTTGCAACAAGATGTTCTGAATGGCATTTTCGGTCTTGGTGCACGATGTGCTATCTGCGCCAAGTTCGCTACGCACGGACAATATGGCGTCGGCCTCGTTGAAGAGTAATATCGGTGTCTTCGCGCTCTGCGCTACGAAATCTTTATAGTCGGTGAAAACTTTCTTCACCAATTTCTCTGTCTCGCCATACCACTTGGTGCGCACCGACGAGATGTCGACTTGCATGATGTCGCGCCCTGTTTCGCGAGCGAGTTGCAACACCGACTCGGTTTTGCCTGTGCCTGGAGCTCCATAAAACAAACAGGTGAAACCCAATCCCCACCCTTTAGATTGCAACTGCTGGCGTATCTCAATCATTCGGTTTTCGTCTAACAACTCTTTGAGTGTGTCGAGCGAAGCCTTATTTTGTTCGCCAAAAAATAGACTCTTCTCTGTGATAGAGTCGCTTTTCAGTACGTTGTGGAAAGATTTGCCCTGCTTTTTCTGTACGAAGTTGAAGTCGGATTTCAACAAATCGGTTTGTGCCGTTTCGGTCAACGAAATTGCATCTTTTGGTCCAAACATCCCTTCGTGGTTCACTACTTCAACCAACCCTTGTTTGACCAATTCGTGCTCGCCTGCCAATATCCTGCGATATGCAAATAGACCATCTGAATCGAACACAGTCTTCAAATCATCACAATCGGTATGCATCTCATTTTCCCACACTGCCTCTTTGCACAAATAAAGCAATATGATTTTATCTTCTTTTGATAGTGGCATATCGAATACTCTACTCGTGATGTTGAAATTAAGATTATTGCGCAACAAATTCATTATCTCTTCCTCGAGAGTATCCCAATCAATATTATCTCGTCGCTTATCTTCAAACCAATCATTCATCTTCCTCATAAACTCCATAGGTGTAAGCTCCTCCTCTATTGTTGCCTCCTCCATACACTTGCCCTGACTTATTGTTTCGAGTGCCAGATGCGAAATCTTAAAAGATTCGGTGCCGTGACGAAATCCCTTCTTGATATACCCCTTTTTTTGTAATGTTTTCAACGCAGACATATAGCGCATAATCCTCATCGACGTACAATCATAGAATTTTGCCATATCGCCAAAATCGTATGTTTTATCCGAATTATTCAGAAACGGACACAACACAATGACCTCTTGCTCGGTGAGATGAAGCACATTGCACGCTGCATCGATATACCCACGATATTGCTCAAAAAACTCCTCCTTCAACTCGCAATCCTCTGCCGCTGATACCAATACCTCGAAATTATCGATAAAACTCTTTGTTGAGTCATACGACACAAACAAATTCTCCATTTTTCTCATTCTTCTAGCCATAATAAAACAATTTTTTTAACGTTCATATTTTCAGGCTGCAAAGTTATGACCCTTTTTTGACAACTCTTGTCAAAATATTTTTAATCGCCATATTTAACAACATTTAACATTACACACTCACAGTATGTATCTTAATTGAGATGGGAGTTCTCTTCAATATAAAAAAATAAGGCTGACCTAAGTGGGTCAGCCCTATATGATTAGTGCTATAATGTATGTGGTATTACCAAATAGATACTCGTTTTTCAGGAGCGAGATAAAGAGCATCTTCTTCTGTGATACCAAATGCTTCATACCAAGCAGCGATATGAGGTAGCGCACCATTTACACGCCATTTACCGAGTGAGTGTACGTCAGTAAGTGTACGTTTAACAATTTCTTCTTCTGTGATATTGCCTGCCCATACATTTGAATAAGCAAGGAAGAAACGTTGCTCTGGTGTAAATCCTTCTTTCACTGGAAGTGGGTTTTCTTTTGTAGCATTTTTGAATGCGTGGAATGCTACTTGAAGACCGCCATGGTCAGCAATGTTTTCGCCGAGCGACATTTTACCATTAGCATACATTGTTTCATTAACTTTGATACCATTGAAGTACTCTTCCATCACTTTTGTACGTTCTTGGAAACGAGCTTTGTCCTCTTCAGTCCACCAGTTTGCATAGTTACCATCTTTGTCGAAGTTAGAACCCATGTCGTCGAAACCGTGAGTTACTTCGTGAGCGATAACAACACCGATTGCACCATAGTTGAATGCATCGTCAGCTTCCATATCGAAGAATGGATATTGAAGAATACCTGCAGGGAAACAGATTTCGTTAGTTGTTGGGTTGTAGTATGCATTTACTGTTTGTGGATTCATATACCACTCGTCTTTATCAACTGGTTTAGAAAGTTTAGCCATTGAACGAGCTGTATTGAATTTAGATACGCGTTTCACCAATGTCCAATAAGATTCTTTAGCGTCGATTTCAAGAGCTGTGTAATCTTCCCATTTGTTAGGATAACCTACTTTAACATAGAATGTTGAAAGTTTTTCGTGAGCTTTAGCTTTAGTTTCGTCGCTCATCCATTCGAGGTTGTCGATGCGTTCGCCATAAGCTTTGAGGAGGTTAGCGCAAAGTGTTTCCATACGTGTTTTTGCCTCAGCAGGGAAATATTTTTCGCAATAGAGTTTGCCAAGTGCCATACCGAGCGAACCATCAACCATAGACACAGCACGTTTCCAACGTGGAGTTTCTTCTGTACGACCTGACATAGCACGACCAAAGAAGTTGAATCTTTCTGTTACAAATTCATCGCTCATATATGAAGATGCTGCGCTGAGCACACGCCATTGCATATAATAGCGAAGGTCTTCGATGCGAGCTGTATTCATAATCTCGATTGATTTGCGAATAGGCTCTTCTTGTGATACGCTAAGTTCTGCTACACCAGCACAACCAAGTGTTTCGAAATATGTATCCCAACAGAAACCAGGGAATGATGCTCTAAGAGAATCAGTTGTGTAAAGGTGATAGTTAGCATAAGAATCACGAAGTTCAGCTTGTGAGAAATGAGCAAAAGCCAATTGGCGTTCAATATTCATTACAGCTTCTGATGCCATTGCAGCATCTTCTGTAGAGAAACCAGCAAGAACAAACATATTTTTGATGTGCTCTACATATTTGCCTTGAATTTCAACCATCTTTTCATCTTGGCTGAGATAATAATCGCGGTTGCCCATACCAATACCAGCTTGGTAAGTTTGCATAAGGTTGCGTTTTGCATCCATAATGTCGGCATCAACATATACTTGGAAGAAGATATCATAGAGGTCTTCACCCATAAGAGCAGCGATACCTTTTACGTCTGTGATTTCAGCAACGCGTTGAAGTTCAGCTTTTACTGGCTCATAACCTTCTGCATTAAGACGTTCTGCGTCCATAGCTACATTGTAGAAATCAGCAATTTTTTGAGCTTCTGTGCCCACTTCATGTTGACCTGCAGCTATCTCTGCAATAAGGTCGTTAAGACGAGCAATGTTGTCTTGACCAAGTTTGTCAAACGAACCAAAACGAGAATACTCACCTGTCAATGGATTAAGTTTCATCCAACCACCACAAGCATATTGATAAAAGTCAGCACCTTTATCAGCTGTAGTATCAAGGTTTTCTGTGCGAATACCAGCAGTCAATTCTTTAGGAGAATTGGCACAACCTGCTGCTAAAAATGCTGCAGCAAGCATAGGAAAAAGGATTTTTTTCATTGTTAAATATTTTAGTTAATTATTTGTTTTTCAAGACATGAAGACAAGAAAACTAAATATGTGCATTCTTATGTTTTATATCCAAAATTTCAAAGTGCAAAATTACAACAAAAAAACAAAATTACCAAATATTTTATCGTTTTTCGATATATAAAGTCAACAAGCAAGTACAAAATTACCCAAAAAGTAAAAAAAACTCTACTTTAAGACAAGAAAAGTTTAATTTTTCTTTAGGTCTTCTATCTAATTTATTATGTAAATAAAAAATACTAATTATTGAGCATTGGAAAAGAAACAATAAACGTTGTGCCCACTCCATATTCGGAAGAATATTCAATACTGCCATTTGCTTGATCAACTACATTTTTTACAACCATCAAACCAAGCCCCATACCTTTTGTTTTAGTCGTAAAATTGACAGTAAACAATTTATCTTTATTTTCCTCTGGAATACCTATTCCATTATCAGCCACACTGATTAATACATTCGTTACATTATGATAGATTTTGACAGAAATCTCACCTTTTCTATCATCTGGGATTGCTTGTATAGCATTCTTCAACAAATTATTAAACACATGACCTATCATTTCTTTATCGACCAATACCATAGCCGAATCTAATGTCGAAGAAAAATCGATATTCACATCAGCCTCATTATTGCGGAACAAATTTACGGTATAACGCACACTCTCTACAATATTTATCGGAGTTAATGGCAATATTGGTGTTTTTGCAAAGTTTGACAAAGCATCAGTTGTTGTAGTAATACTTTCTATACCTTGCAATAATGCTTTAGCCGACGTATGTACTGCTTCTTTGTATTCTTGCAGATTATCACTACTTTGCATCAACAATCGTTGAGTGAGTAACTGCATAGGTGTCAACGGATTTTTTATTTCATGTGCCATCTGACGTGCCATCTGACGCCATGAAGCCTCACGTTCAGATTGAGCCAATTCCTCTACCGACACAGCCAACTTATCAATCATAGAATTATACTGCGCAACTAATTTTGACAACACATCACCCTCTACCATAGGAAAATCAATCTTATCATTATCTCCACCCAATTCTATAGCACTCATCTTCTTCTCTAACAACGATAGTGGTGCCGACAATCTACGCGAAATAATATAACTAATAAACGATGTAACAATCATTGTCAGAAAAAACAAGTTGAATACTAACACAAAAAATAATGCCAAATTACGTTTCAATTTAACGATTTCTGCCTTAGACGACATCATAACATAGACTTTACTATGATTAACGTCATTCAAAATAGCATAAGACCTAACAACTGGAACCCTATTAACATCTACAATTCTCGCATAAAATGCTGACGGCATATCTGTAAATGGAAGTCCTTTCAAATCAGCAATATTATCTGGAACATCAATCCTATCTCCCGAAGAAATCAACAAATTTCCATTCTTATCATACAACGAAATATTCGCCTCCATCATACTTGCCAATCGAGGCACATCTTCGCTCAAAACAGACTCACAATTAGAACACAACGAAATATCTGACATCAAATATTCAACCAAAAACTGCATTCTGTATTGCTGATTATAACATGCTGTACGCTCATATCTCACCTTTATCAAAAACGCAGCAACCACAAATACAACAATCATAGAGCCCACTAAAAAAGAAGTCAATGTGCGTTGAAAACGAGAAAAAAACGATGAGGCATTATAAATATTGCGCAAATAAAAAATATAATAAATCAAAGAAGATATAGCAAGATACAACGCAAACAAATATGTCAAGTTTACCACATAAAGATAAAACGGACTCCATGTCGGCAAACTAACTAAATAAACATCACCATCATAACTATAAACAAAATGCTCTATCTGCTCCCTTATGCGAATATTATTCAACCCCTCCCTATCTATCTTGAAATGATTATACAACGGATAACTAAAATCTCCCTCTTGAGCCACAAGTGTAGTTCCTGAATACTTCGCAAGACTCCAACCATTATCTATAAAATCCTGCCAATTGCCATCTACTCGATAATCATTCACCAACGTGTGACTATAACCCACCATCTTATAATCATTCTGCCAATAAACAAACAAAAGTATATTATTCGAAAACAAAAACAATACAGCAACCACATAAATAAAATAAACATATCCACTCCTTAATTTAAATGCCAAAATATCTATTGCCACAAGCAATAGAGAGAAAAATATCATCAATAAGCCAAATTCATCAAAAAAAGGAATAAAAAAGAATGGTATACCCAACGTCATAATCAACAAATCCCAAACAACAAGTTCTTTTAACGAAATTCTATCATACAACTTCTTGGATACCGACACACGAAAATATATAAAAAACCAAACCAAAACAAAAATGATAATATAATACCATGCCTCACGCCACGAAATATGGTCAATCTGGAATGGCAACAAATTTATTTCATCATTCAAATTTGGAAAATAAATAAAAGCAATAAAAAGCACAAACACAAATAATGTTTGCACCTGATTAAACAAAATAGAAATAAATTTTATCATAATCAGTTAGTTAAATATATACACACTACTTGAAAAACAACGATTCCTCATGATGATATGGTTCACCCCTCAAAATAGTCATAGCACGATATATCTGCTCAACCAAGATAGGACGAATAATCTGATGTGAAAAAGTCATCTTCGATATTGACAAAAACGACTTAGCTTGTTTATACGCCTCAATCGAAAAACCATAGGCACCTCCTATCACAAACACCAATCGTTTGATTGATGAGTTCATGTTAGTTTTATCAATCCAGTATGCAAATTCCGTGCTAGACATCTGTTTTCCTTTATCATCTAAAAAAACAACATAATCATCAGAGCGTAATTGCTTAATTATCAATTCGCCCTCTTTTTGACGTAATTGTGCAGTATCCATATTTTTTGCGTTTTTTACGTCAGGCACCTCGATAATTTCAATAGGCATATAATGCCCAATACGCTGAACATACGTGTCAATTGCTTTACCAATATAATCGGTTGAAGTCTTTCCTACCCAAATAATTGCAAGTTTCATAATCCTATTTTTTTTAGTAAATACACACAACTTGTGCATCCATTATAACACTACAAAGGTAAATAATTTTACCGAAACAGACAAGTTTTTCCACAATCATATTGATATATTCCAAAAAAAATTGTAATTTTGCACTTCAAAATAGTAATAACATAGAGCAAACGAGTTAACTCCTAACTCCTAACTCCTAACTCCTAACTCCTAACTAAAAAATATGCTTGACAACTTAGACGAACTCATCAAACTTTGGTTTGCCGAAGATATCGGAGATGGCGACCACACTACCCTTTCATCAATCCCTGCTGATGCGATGGGCAAACAACAATTGATTATCAAAGAAGAAGGTATCGTGGCAGGTATCGAAGTGGCAAAACGCGTATTTGCAGCATTCGACCCTGAACTCAAAATGACTCAATTCCTTCACGACGGCGACCACGTAAAACCAGGCGATATAGCATTTGTAGTAGAAGGTCGCACACAATCGTTGTTGCAAACAGAACGTCTAATGCTCAACATCATGCAACGCATGAGTGGCGTGGCTACTCGCACTGCCGAATATGTGAAATTGGTAGAAGGCACTAAATGTCGCGTACTCGACACACGCAAAACAACTCCGGGCTTGCGTATGTTAGAAAAAGAGGCTGTACGCATCGGTGGAGGTTGCAACCATCGTATCGGACTCTTCGACATGATTCTCCTCAAAGACAACCACGTTGACTTTGCAGGTGGCATCTCTAACGCTATCCGTCGCGCTCAAGAGTACCTCAAAGAAAAAGGTAAAAACCTCAAAATAGAAATCGAAGTACGCTCGTTCGACGAGTTAAACGAAGCCCTCGCTACTGGTGGCATCGACCGCATAATGCTCGACAACTTCTCGCCAGCCGACACACGCAAAGCAGTAGAAATCATCGGTGGTCGCGTTGAAGTTGAATCTTCAGGCGGTATTACATACGACACACTTCGTGAGTATGCCGAATGTGGCGTAGATGTCATCTCTGTCGGTGCATTGACACATTCAGTAAAAAGCCTTGACATGAGCTTCAAAGCCGTAAAATAATCCAAAAATAACCCACAAAAAGCCTGAATCACCTACGATTCAGGCTTTTTTGTGTATTCTTTCTTTATTCTATACTTCCAAGATAGTGAACCATACCTGCAAGCAACCTGCAAGCAAGAAAACCGTCATGCACATGAAAGTTTGTTAAAAAAAAATTACTAAAACAAAATTTTCCTATATCTATACTCCTCTATCAACTCCCCTCCAAATTCCAATTTAAAATCTCTAACTCCATACTCTCTATTTCGTGGTCCTGCACCCATAAAGTCGAACCTACCGCCACCCATGTCTGCCACCAACTGCATGGCTTGCCAAGTGGCTACCACCGACGGATAAACTCCCTCTATTCGCTCATCAACCGAAGCCCGATACCACTCATAAAACAATGAGGAATTAGGAGTGAGGAGTGAGGAATGAAACAACATCGCACTTCCCGACACCACTCTACCTCTGTACGTTACCACAAACACTCGCCCTATCCCCGACTCATTCAATCTCAAAAAGAGATCCACCGACGGCAACGGACGATGTATGCGCCTATACAAATGCTTCAGCAACCCATACCACTCCACAATCTGCTCTCTTGTAGGTTCTAATACCACCTCTACACCAGCCTCAAACGACTGCTTCAACTGCCGTCTTTTGTCTCGTTTCATCTTTGCCACAACATCTTCTCCTGCCTCAATATCACGATATATATTATACCAAGGAGAGTTGAAAGTTAAGAGTTGAGAGTTGAAATTTAAACCATATATATTATTGTCAGAAAAATGACGATATTCCACATACAAAGCCCTCTTTCTGCAATACATCACAATCGCCTCATTCATCAACTCAAACGCCTTAATAGCCTCTTCATCAGTAATATTTTGCGCCCTCCATGGTTCGCGCCACGCCACTGCGTATGCACCCAATCGCCATGGCAACCACTTCACAAATCGCTGTATAACAATAGGCTGAAGCAACAAAAGCTGAGATTTGTACATATCTCCAATCGCATCCAATTGTGCATTGTACATTGAGCATTGAGCATTAACATATACCGCAAAAAGCACAACCTTAATGTCCCTTTCATGCTCGAAAAGACGCATCCATCCCTTAGTTTGAAACACATTCTGCGCCTCAAACTGCGGAAATTGGTTGATATGGTCTATGATTTCTACTCTCATCGTTTGCTGTCACTTTGATAACTATCAACAAAGGTACAAAAATAGTGGCATTTGTACAAGTATTATCTGAAGATTGCTTTATAGTATGTTTATCATATATTTATAGTATGTTTATAGTATATTTATCATATATTTATAGTATGTTGTAGTATAGGAGAGGGTAAGGAAAGAGTATTTGTTAAATGATATTAAAAATGGGGGAGGGCATTGCTGTATTGGAAAAAATGTTTTAACTTTGTGGCGTTGTTTTAGGGGTATTGATGAATACCTTAAAAATGTTTAGTAACTTTATTTTTTTACCATTTAAAATAGGAGGCTCTATGAAGAAACTAATTTTTTTTATTTCGTTATCTCTACTTACATTAGTAGGATGTGAGGAGAGAAAATATGAATGTACTGATGTATGGGAAAATCATGATGTTGAATGTTGTGGAATAAAAGACCCATTGAATAACCTTGAATGGTTAAATGAATTTCATTTAAAGTACAAATCCCAATATCTTTATGGTCATAAAGCTGAGATTTTATGTTTGAAATATGAGAATAAAACGACTAAAGAACATTCAATTTTATTTTATAAACATAAAGTTTATCCAAGACGTGTTAGCACACATTATTGTAATGGAGATTGGTATTTTAGTGGAATCTTAGGGGCATCTCCTGAATATATTGATATCTTTACATCTAATCAATATACTCGGTCTTCTGAATCTATGGAGCCCCATATGAATAGTGATATTTGGAATACATTTGTACAAGAAAATGTTTTAATGGACACTTTGGCTATATATACTTATAATTGATTTAATATAGATATACTTAGGAAATATAATTTTTTATTATTTGTACTTTGCTTAAATGCAATTAATATTTTTGCAGAACCTGTAAATCCCAAATCTTTTAGTGTAATTCAAAATGATTGATTATTGATAATCAGACGGTAGAGGCGTCGCAGTTAATTGTTAGATAATTGATGAAGTGATATTATTATTCGCCAACCTCTCTTACAAGAGGTTGGCGTTTTGTTGTTAACTATAAAAAACTCTATAAAAAATAGAAAAGACTTGCATTTAGCATAAAAATTTTGTATCTTTGCACTATATTTATTAAAGCCAAGTTGGCGACACCTTAGCAGACTCAAATGTATTTGGTGTGCTTTCTATTTGCACCAACTTTGCAAATTAATAGTCAAATAGACATAAACTATAAACTCTAAACTAAAATATGACTTCATTCTATGACCTCGTAAAGAATCGTCGTTCGATTCGTAAATATGAAGACCGCGCGGTTGAACAAGAGAAAATTGACTCTATACTTCGCTCTGCGCTTATGTCGCCTGCGTCAAAACGCACTAATGGCTGGGAATTTATCGTTGTTGACGACCGCGAATTGTTGCAAAAAATATCGACTTGTCGCGAATTAGGTAGCAAATTCGTTGCCGATGCGCCTATGGCTATCGTGGTGTGTGCATCGCCTGAGAAGAGCGATGTGTGGTTCGAAGATGCTTCGATTGCAGCACTTATCATACAATTAGCTGCACAGGATTTGGACCTCGGCTCATGCTGGGTGCAAGTGTACAATCGTATGCACACCGAGACCGAAACTGCGGGCGAATATATCCGCAGTTTGTTGAATATACCTGAAAACTTAGAGGTATTGAACATCGTAACTCTCGGCTATAAAAACGAAGAGCGCAAACCTTACGACGAAGAAAAACTCAGCTATGATAAACTCCATAGGAATACATTTTAATATCACCTTCATTGGTGCTGGCAATGTGGCATGGCATTTGGCTCCTGCGCTGAAAGATGCAGGGCATCACATCGTGCAGGTGTATAGTCGCACTATCGAATCTGCCGAGGCATTGGCACGCCAAGTGGGCGCAAAGGCCACAAATGTATATGAAGAGGTGGAACCTACATCGCACATATATATTTATGCACTGACCGACGACTCGTTGCAATGGGTGATGAACCACATCAAGATACGCAAAGGATTGCACATACACACGGCAGGCAGTATGCCTATATCGATATTCAAACAGGTACGCGACAATTATGGTTGCCTCTACCCTCTACAAACTTTCACTAAAGAGAAGCGCGTAGATTTGCGCAAAGTGCCTTTCTTCATCGAAGGTAATACACCTGAAAACGAGACTTTGATAAATGATATTGCACGCTGTATGTCGCAAAAAATATATCGATTATCATCCGAAAACCGCAAAGAGTTGCATTTAGCAAGTGTATTCGCATGTAATTTCTCGAACCTTATGTATATCTATGCAGAAAAGATGTTAGGTCGCAAAAATATTCCTTTCGAGGTATTGCACGGATTGATTACCGAGTCGGTGAATAAAGTGAAGAAAATCGGTCCTCGTGCAGCACTAACAGGTCCAGCTCGCCGTGGCGATAATCGCATCCTCGACCAACACATTGCCCTACTCCACAAAGACCCCGATTGGCAAGAGATATATACGTTGTTATCGGAACAGATAAAGAGGATTGAATAAAATATTTTCTTATATAGATTAAAAGACATAATGACACAAAAACATAATACTTAATTCTTTAAACATATGCCTCGCTACGCCGATGGCGTATCTTGGCAAATTAATGACATATTTTCAAGTTACATTTATCTAATATGTCTTTATAGTCGAGATTTTTACGCAGTAAAAAGCAAAACCATTATGAAGAAAAAAAGTTTTTGTCCTTATGTCATTCTGTCTAAATAATAATAAATAAAGATGAATTTCAAACAAGCATTGAATAATATTAAGGCGTTTGCGTTTGATGTAGATGGCGTGTTGTCGGCTGGATGTATGCCTTTGGGTGTAGATGGTTTGCCGATGCGCATGATTAACATCAAAGATGGTTATGCCATTCAGCATGCTTCGAAACTCGGCTACCCTATTGCCATCATCACGGGCGGTCGCGTTGAGGCTGTGCGCCTACGTTTCGAAGGGCTCGGTTGCTCGGATATCTACCTCGGTGCATCCAACAAAATTGTGCAATGGGAAGAGTTTCTCGCAAAACACAACCTCAAAGCCGAAGAGGTGATGTATATGGGCGACGATATCCCCGACTATGAGGTGATGACTCGTTGTGGCATTGCTTGCGCCCCTGCCGATGCTGCACCCGAAATCAAAGCCATTGCCCACTATATTTCCGACCGCAATGGCGGCGAAGGTTGTGGTCGCGACGTCATCGAACAAGTGCTAAAAGCTCAAGACAAATGGATGCACAACTCCGATGCATACGCATGGTAACCTTTCAATGCACAATTCACAATTCATAATGCATAATTCATAATTAAATCATTCCTCACTCCTCATTCCTCACTCCTAACTACTCTCTACTAAAATATGAAAATTCTCAGACCAATAAATGTTGCTTTCACTGCACTAATTCAAATACTTATCTATTGGTGCGTAATCGTGCCTACTCTCACTTCGTTTGGTGTTGCGTCAACCACACCATCTTGGGTCATTATGTGCGCCATTGCTGCCACTTCGCTCATCTGCGCTGGTGGTTATGTAATTAACGACTATTTCGATGTGAAAATTGACCGCATCAACCGTCCTGATAAAGTAATTGTTACCAATACTATGTCTAAAGCCGAAGCCATGCGCCTATACCAAATCGTTACTGGCATTGGCATCGTGTGTGGACTCGCCTCTGCGTTCTACCTCCGTAGCATCACTCTCGGCATGATTTACGTCATCGTGCCTGGCATGTTATGGTTCTACTCATCGTCATACAAACGCCAACTCATCGTAGGCAACCTCATCGTGGCACTCTCGGCTGGATTAGTGCCACTTGTGCCTATGTTTGTCGAAGCCTCTTCATTGAGCAACAAATATGGCGAACTTCTCAGTCAAACTCCTATCCTTCGCACTCTCTACGGTTGGGTATGTGCGTTTGCGCTCTTCTCTTTCCTCTTCACATTCATCCGCGAAGCTATCAAAGACCTTCAAGACGAACCTGGCGACCGCGAATACGAGTGCCATACTATGGCTGTGGTGTGGGGCGAAACTATCACTCGCATCGTGCTCACTGCACTTATCATCCTCACCAATGCCATTTTAGCCTATTTTGTATATGCTCTCATTCCATTCGAGGGCACACTCACCTCACGCTATTTCCTCTTTGGCATCGCTACTCCAAGTGTCTGTTTGATTGCTATTTTGTGGTCGAAATCTTGCACTGCCTATGCCAACGCATCGTCGCTCTGCAAGTTCATTATGCTCATCGGCACCCTCTACGCGCTCATCTACCATTATCTACTTGCCGCCACCTACCACATCCCTATGTTCGGAATATTCCAGATAATGCAATAAACAAACTCAAACTATGAATTCTCAACTTTCAACTTTCAACTTTCAACTTTTAACTTTTAATATAATATTGGGTTCGCAGTCCCCACGTCGCAAGGAGCTCCTTGCTGGCTTGGAGATCCCTTTCACCACTAAAGTCATCCCTGGCCTCGAAGAGACCTATCCCGCATCGCTCCAAGGCGAAGCTATCCCTGTATATCTTGCCGAACAAAAAGCCGATGCCTATACGTTAGAGGACAACGAACTTCTCATCACTGCCGACACTATCGTTTGGCTCGATGGCAAAGTATATGGCAAACCTGCCGACGAGGCTGAGGCTCACCAAATGTTGCGCGCTCTATCAGGTAAAACCCACGATGTAATCACTGGAGTATGCGTGCGTACTAACCAAAAGAACGTGTCGTTTGCCTCTACCACCAAGGTGCGCTTTGCCCACCTCACCGATGACGAAATCGCCCACTACATCAACAAATATCACCCTATGGACAAAGCTGGCTCATACGGCGTACAAGAATGGATTGGCTACATCGGCGTCGAACATATCGAAGGTTCATATTTTAACGTCATGGGCCTCCCTATACAGAAATTATATACCGTATTGAAAGAGTTTTAAAATAAATATTTTTTAGACATAATGACATAAAACATATTTTTTTCATACTTTTACATAATGGTCTCGCTTTTACTCTGTAAAATCTCGACACTAAAGACATATTTCGCGAAGCAAAAATGTAACTAAAAATCTGTCTTTCTTACGCCAAGATAAAAACTTTTGTTTTTAA
>JAZOUT010000005.1:0-8228 GCA_045658305.1 Candidatus Aphodosoma sp.
ATTCAAAGCCTCTGATGCCGATGCTGTTTACGACAAAGTGAAAGCTTTCGATTGGAGCAAATATATGACAGTAAAAACTACTTTTGCCATCGATGCAACTGTCAATTCCGAGAATTTCCGCCACTCTAAATTCGTGGCTTATCGTGTGAAGGATGCTATTGTCGACCAATTCATGGAACGCGAAAATCGCCGTCCTAATGTTCGCATCAACAATCCCGACCTATATATAAACGTACACATCTCGCACGACGAATGTACTATCGCACTCGACTCTTCAGGCGAAAGTCTTCACAAACGTGGTTACCGCAACTCACAAAACGAAGCACCTATCTCTGAAGCACTTGCAGCAGGCATGCTCCTTATGGCAGGTTGGAATGGCGAGACTGATTTCGTCGACCCTATGTGTGGTTCGGGCACATTTCTCATCGAGGCAGCCCTCATTGCACTCAACATTCCACCTTGTATATATCGCCAATCTTTCGCTTTCGAAAAATGGGGCGACTTCGATGCCGACCTCTTCGACGATATCTACAACGACGATAGCCGCGAGCGCGAATTCACTCACAAAATCTATGGCTACGACATCAACAAACGCACTGTCGAAATTGCTAACGAAAACATCAAAGCGGCTGGTCTTTCTAAATACATCGAAGTCAAACAACGCCCTATCGCCGAATTCGAGCCTATGCCACAAAAGGCTCTTATGGTTACCAACCCTCCTTATGGCGAGCGTATCTTGTCCGACGACCTCTTCAACCTCTACCGCCAAATCGGCACTGCCCTCAAACATGGCTTCGTAGGCAACGAGGCTTGGGTCATCTCTTCTCACACCGACTGCCTCGCCGCTATCGGCATGAAACCATCGAAGAAAGTCGAACTCCGCAACGGTGCCCTCGACTGCGAATACTGGAAATACGAAATCTTCGCCGGCAAACGCAACGACTTCGTCCGCAAAAAGAAAGAAAAAAAATAACCTTAATTACCCGATAAATAAAGAAGAATAAAACAATTCAGTCCTCGAAGAGGGCTAACCATACTTAACCGCGGGTGACCAACGGGAACCTGCGGATAGTGCATACCTCTCCCCCGTCCCCATCGGGGGCGAACAAAAAAACCTCTTCATATGATGAAAAAGACTATCATCTTCATTTCTATATTCCTATTAGCCCTCACCCAAATCCAAGCCGCTGAACGCTGGCTCGAAGGCTACAAAAAGGTACTCGTCATCGGCGCTCACCCCGACGACCCCGAAACTATGTGTGGAGGCACTATCCTCAAACTCAAAGCTATGGACGTAGAGGTAGTATCAGTATATCTCACCTCTGGCGAAGCAGGCATCCGTAGCAAAACCCACGAAGAGTCGCGCACTATCCGTCAAGCCGAAGCGCGCCGAGCATGCGAAGTGATGGGTGTCCGCCCAATATTTATGACCCAAATCGACGGCAATGCCGAGGTCAACAAAGAGCGTTATGCCGAAATGCTTGCCCTCATCAAAGCTGAAAAACCCGATATGGTAATCACCCATTGGCCTATCGACTCCCATCGCGACCACCGCGTCTGCGCAGTGCTTGTCTATGACGCATGGCGACAATCAGGCTACAGTTTCGACCTCTACTATGGCGAGGTGATGACAGGCCTACAAACCCAAAACTTCACCCCTACTCTCTGGGTCGACATCACCGAGTATCACAACAAAAAAGTAGAAGCCTACATGTGTCACCAGAGTCAAGGTATGAGCGAAGTGCAAGAATACCACGACACAATGGAACGTATGCGTGGCATGGAGCACCAAACCCATCACGCCGAAGCCTTCATCAAACAAAACTAGGGCAAATAAAACAAATTATTCTTTATCAAATAAAAAAAAGACTGATTAACATTTAAGTTAATCAGTCTTTTTTTAGTATAATATCAAGAATTAGATATGTGCCATTTGCAACCAGCGAACGTAGCAGAAGTTCATGCGGTGTGGGAGGTCTGAGTTTTTAGGGAACATACGGAATCCGTAACGGAACTCACCACTTTGATTTAATTTGTGAATAAGCTCGAACGAGAGTTTTGACCCTTCAACTTTAACCATATCGAATTCGCAAACTTCTTGGATGTGGTCTTTGTTTTTCTCGCCTTTGTATGTAATAACGAGTTCAACACCAATACCTTTGTCGTTCAAATCTTTAGTATCTACATCTACTGTGAAACGTGTTCTATCGCCAACAGAAAGACCACCATCGAGGTTCTCAACCATAACTGGAGTTGTTTCGATTGCATCCCATGCTTGTGCAACTTTAGTTTTCCAAGCCGACAACTCGCGTGCTTTAGCATAGTCGTTAGCAACAACCATATCTGTGCGAGTAGCAAGTGGATTATAGAAACGATTGATATAATCGTCAATCATACGTTTCATTGTGAAACGTGGAGTGATTTCAGAGATAGATTTTTTAATCCATTGAATCCATTCAGGTGAGTAACCTTTAGTATTTTTAGCAAAATACAATGGAATGATTTCGTGCTCAAGCATTGAGTAGATTGTAGCAGCATCGAGTTGGTCTTGGTATGCTTGGTTGTCGTAAGTACGTTTTTCAGTCAACGCCCAACCTGCACCTTTCACATAACCTTCGTACCACCATCCATCGAGTACTGAGAAGTTGAGAACACCATTCATTTGTGCTTTTTCACCAGATGTACCTGATGCTTCGAGTGGACGAGTTGGAGTATTCAACCAGATATCTACACCCGAAATCAAGCGTTTAGAAAGACGCATATCGTAGTTTTCGAGGAAGATGATTTTGCCAAGGAATTGTGGCATACGTGAAATTTCAACGATGCGTTTAATCAAACCTTGACCGCCACCGTCAGCAGGGTGAGCTTTACCTGTGAAGAGGAATTGCACTGGGTGAACTGGGTCGTTAACGATTTTTTCGAGACGTTCGAGGTCAGTGAACAAAAGGTGTGCACGTTTGTATGTTGCAAAACGACGACCGAAACCAATAATCAATGCGTTAGGGTTGATACGTTCGAGGATAGAAACGATTTTTGAAGGGTCGTTTTGGTTTTTCAACCACATTGTTGTAAATTGATCTTTGATATAAGTAATCAATTTGTTTTTCAATGCTGTGCGTGTAGCCCAAATTTCTTCGTCTGGTACATTGTAGATTGCTTTCCAAATCTTCATATTAGATTGGTCGCCATAGAAGTCGTTATCGAAATATTTTTCGTAAAGTGCTTTCCATTCTGAAGTAGCCCATGTTGGCATGTGAACACCATTAGTTACATAGCTAACGTGAAGTTCTTCAGGGAAATAACCTTTCCAAATTGGGTTGAACATCTCTTGGCTCACTTTGCCGTGCAACCAGCTCACACCATTAACGGCTTGACATGTGTTACAAGCAAATACCGACATAGAGAATTTCTCGTTAGAACCTGGATTTTCACGACCCATATCCATAAGGTCGTTCCATGAGATACCAAGTTTTGCAGGATATTCGCCCATATATTTACCGAAGAGACCTTCGTCGAAACTGTCGTGACCTGCTGGCACTGGAGTGTGACAAGTGTAAAGGCTTGATGCACCTACTACTTCGAGAGCTTCTTGCATGCTAAGACCTTTAGCAACATAGTCAGAAAGACGTTGAAGGTTGAGGAATGCTGCGTGACCTTCGTTGCAGTGATAAAGTTTTTGGTCGATACCAAGTTTTTGGAGTGTAAGCACACCACCGATACCGAGCATAATCTCTTGTTTGATACGGTTTTCCCAATCGCCACCATAGAGTTGGTGGGTGATTTGACGGTCGAATTCGCTATTGAGTTCCATATCTGTATCAAGAAGCAACAAAGGCACACGACCTACTTGAGCTTTCCATACGTTAGCATAAACTACGCGATTTGGATAAGGCACTTCTACGATTACAGGGTGACCAGCTTCGTCTTTCACTTGAGTGATAGGAAGGTGGCTGAATTGCTGTGCTTCGTAGTTAGCAATTTGTTGACCATCAACGCTAAGTGTTTGAGTGAAGTAACCGAAACGATACAAGAAACCGATAGCCACCATATCTACATTGCTATCAGATGCCTCTTTAATATAGTCACCAGCGAGAACACCAAGACCGCCTGAATAGATTTTGAGGTGGTCAGTCAAACCATACTCCATTGAGAAATATGCCACTGAAGGTACATCAGTGCGATGTTCTTTATTCATATATGCAGTGAATTTTGCATATACACTGTCAAGTTCCGCAAGATATTGTTTGTCCGCTGCCAATTCTACAAGGCGGTCCAAACGAGCATTTTCGAGCATGCTGATTGGATTGTGGCGACAATCTTCCCACATTTTTTCATCCATTTGACGGAACAAACATTTCGCATCTACGTTCCACACCCACCAAAGATTATGTGCGATTTCATCAAGACGTTCTAATTCTTTAGGCAAGCGAGTTTTTACTGTGAAGTCCACAAAATTTGGCTCATTCACATGATTTACTTTTACTTCCATACTTTTTTCCTAATACTAATGCACAATGCAAAATGCACAATGCACAATGCAGGCACATCTTAATAAATTAACCTGCAAATGTTGTTTTTACTATTGTTGTTAATATTTTATTAATTTCCTTACAATCAATCATTATACTTTCATACTGAACATCTGTTAAATATTCAGTTTCGAAAAGCAATTCTAACCAATATTCAGTTTCACTTGCTTCTTTTAATGCAATATTCATCTTAGCCCCAAAATCAGCTTTTGATTGTCCTCTAATGGCTTCCGATACATTTGCGCCAATACTAGTTCCACACCTTAATAATTGTTTCGACAACACAAACTCCTTCTTCTCATCCACAAGATATTTATACAAATTCACAATTCTAATTACAAACTTTTTACTTTTAGTTACAATAATATTATTATTTTCCATAATTATCAAATAAATCAATTATGCATTGTGAATTGTGCACTGTGAATTGTGAATTATGCATTATGCATTGTGCATTGACAAAGCGCAATATCATAAGCCACTTTATAGTGTTTGAAAAAATGTTTCCATTGTGCTTTTTTAGCATATGCTTGTGCTGCAGTTTTCACCAACTTCATCTGTTTTGCATCATCAGCAATAGCCATAATATGCTCCATTTGTGCCACCATCTCATCACTTACTGCATCAAAATTATTATCTCCGCGTTTCACTACACCAACACCCAATTCAATTCCTTGTCCTTCAGCATTCACCCAACGGCCAAAACCCGAAAGGTTTGTTGTGATTGTTGGCACTGCAAATGCCACACTCTCCATCGGTGTATAACCCCATGGCTCATAATAAGAAGGGAATACCGTGAAATCAAATCCTGCCAACAAATCGTAATACGACATATTGAATATACCATCATTACCCATCAAATAGGCTGGTACAAAAATCACTTTCACACGGCTATCCACTGAATTATTGAATCCATAGAAACGGAATGCATTCGACACAGGGTCGTTCCAAGGTTCAACCAATTGATGGGTTGTATAACGGTCACCTGGTTGCGACAAATCTTTTGCTCCTTGTTGCCAACCAGGCACGAGAATAAACGCCACAAGTTGTCCACTACCATTATGATTCAACTTATTCAACGCATTTATATACAAGTCTATACCTTTATTTTTATATTCGTAGCGACCTGAAATTGCACACAATTTTGCATCGCTCGACACCGGATAACCAAGCAACTCTGATGCTACTTCAAGCAATTTCGCACGCGAACGCTTAGCCAACTCTGTCAACGCTTTGCCTTTTGGCACAAAGTCAAGTTCAAAACCATTTGGCGTTACCTCTGCCGAACGAATTTCAAGCAATTGAGCACACTCGTCGTCTGTAATTTCACTCACTGTAGTGAAACAATCTGCCATATGTGCAGCACGTTTTTCAATCGAATGTTTGCTTTCTACATTGAGTTCCGATGCCATTTGATCGCCAAAATAACCTGGCATATAGTCATATAATGGTTTACCATTACCTGCAATCGAACGACCAACAGTAGTAGCATGAGTAGTAAACAATGTTGCTATACGTGGTTCAAAATGATTCAAATAGCAAAGACCGAAACCTGTCATCCACTCATTGAAATGAGCCACAACTTTTTGGTTTGCCAATTTATAAAAATCATAGAAAGCATGCATCACCATACCAGCTGCATAGCCAAACATGCTCGCCTCATCATAATCTCCGTATGCATGAAGTGAATCAACTTTAGCAGTCTCCCACATCAAACCATATATCTCATCTTTTTGGGCATAAAGTGGAGTGAAATCGACAAGTATTGCTAACGGACGACCTGGCACTGTCCAACGACCAATGCGCACTTTAAGTTCAAATCGCTCCGCCACATATTCCGCAAAACCCTCCAACTCAGCAGTTGGCTCAAAATATATCGATTCTTGCTCTTTCCAAACATCTGGCCCAACAAAAACTACGTTATTCTCTCCCACAAACTCCACCATCGACTGAGCACGTGTTGACAAAACGGCGTAAATTCCGCCAATTTTATTGCAAACTTCCCAACTTGTTTCAAATATATAATTAGGTTTCATCTCTTTGGTAATAAGTATTAAATAGTAAATTGCAAAAAATTATAGTTTCTTATCCTAAATTTATAATAAAATGCAAAGTTACATAAAGATTTTTAGATATACAAGCATTTTAGCAAATATTTTCAAATAAGAAATCCATACACCTTTCTTCAAAAATCACACTTTATTACTGTAAATCAACAACTTTTACACTTAATGAATTGTATACACTAACAAAACAAAAACATGTTATAAAACATATTTTCACTACAAAAAAACAAAAGAGGCTGTATCAAAACATTAATTTTAATACAGCCTCTTAAATATAACACGTCAAAGTCTTTCGACTTACTGTTTTTTATCTAATATTATTTAATAATACCTCGTGCCGAATTACGCACAAACAGCAAAATCTCATCTCGCTCAGCCGTAGCTGGGAATTCCGACTCAATTTTTGCTATAGCATCTGATATATTCAAACCCGAATTGTATATCAAACGATAGATATCTTGCACATTATTAATCTGTTCATTTGTATATCCACGACGACGAAGCCCAATTGAATTGATACCCGCATACGTAATTGGCTCACGACCTACAGTAACAAACGGTGGTATATCTTTTGTCACTTTCGACCCTCCTTGAATCATTGTATGTTTACCAATATGCGTAAATTGATGCACAAGCGTACCGCCTCCAATCACAGCATAATCTGCCACTTCCACTTCACCCGCCAACTGTGTCGAGTTACTCATAATAATATTATTACCAAGAATACAATCGTGCGCTACATGGCAATATGCCATAATCAAGCAGTTATCACCAATAATAGTTCTTCCGCGCGATGCCGTTCCTCTATGCACTGTTGCACACTCGCGAATAGTTGTATTATCACCAATTATAACTAATGAATCCTCACCTTTAAATTTCAAATCTTGAGGTTCTGCGCCTATCACGGCACCTGGAAACACCGTACAATTTTCGCCTATACGTGTACCCGCAAGTATCACTGCATTACTACGAATACGCGAACCTGCACCAATAACCACATTTTTATCAATAGTAACAAATGGTTCTATCACCACATTATCAGCTATCTTTGCTTCAGGGTCAATATATGCCAATGGTTGTTTCATATTTTAGTTTTTTAGTTTTTAGCAACTACTCGTTACTAAATTACTCGTTACTTTTATTATTTATTTTTCACAATCTGAGCTGTCATCTCAGCCTCTGTCACAATCTTTCCGTTCACAAAACAATAACCTTTGATAGTTGCCAATCCGCGACGAATAGGTGATGTCAACATCACTTTCATCACAATTGTATCGCCTGGCACCACTTTATTGCGGAATTTCACACCATCAATCTTCAAGAAATAAGTAGAATATGACTTAGGGTCTTCTACTTGCGACAATACAAGAATACCCGCACATTGTGCCATCGCTTCTACGTGCAATACACCTGGCATCACTGGCTCTTCTGGGAAGTGACCAATAAAGTGCATCTCATTAAATGTAGCGTTTTTAATGGCAACAATATGATTATCACCCACCTCCATAACTTTATCCACCAAAAGGAATGGATAGCGGTGTGGCAACAATTCTTTAATTTGGTTAATATCAAACACTGGTTTAGCATCCAATGGTATCACTGGCGCAAACACCTCTTGTTTACGAATCTCTTT
>JAZOUT010000006.1:0-6514 GCA_045658305.1 Candidatus Aphodosoma sp.
TGGCTATGATGATGCCAGGGCTGCAATCCGTAAGATATATGATCATCATAAAGGACGCTATGGCTATCGAAGAATAACCTCTCAGTTGCATAATGATGGCATACATCTTAACCATAAGACAGTACAAAAACTTATGGTAGAGATGAACCTGTATGGTAAGAGAAAGAAAGCTAGGTATAAGTCTTATAAGGGTGAGATAGGCAAGATTGCTCCAAACGTCATAGACAGAGACTTCGTTGCAACTGCACCTAACCAAAAGTGGACGACTGACGTAACTGAAGTCAAGATAAAGGACAGGAAGATATATCTTTCTCCTATCCTGGATATGTTCAATGGTGAAATCATATCTTATACCATCTCATACCATCCGGACTTAAAGATGGCCATGAGGATGCTGGATAAGGCGTTCAAGAAAACGGACATACATAAAGGACTTATATTGCACTCTGATCAAGGATGGCAATATCAGCACATGAGATATCAGAAAGCATTGAAAGACAGGAATATAGTGCAGAGTATGTCTCGCAAAGGAAACTGTCTTGACAATGCCATGATGGAAAACTTCTTTGGACTTATGAAGTCAGAGTTGCTATATTTGCAGGAGTGGGATAGCGTAGAGCAGTTCACAAAGGAACTGGTTAAATATATACGCTACTATAATAATGATAGAATCAAACTGAGGCTAAAAGGAATGAGCCCGGCTCAATACCGAGCTCTATTCCAATCAAAGTCCGCCTCTTAATAATGTTAAACCGTCCAACTTTTTGGGGTCACATCAATAGTAGTCGACCTCCACATTAAAATAGTCTCTAACTAAAAGAATCAATTATAATAATTCGTGATAGTACTCGTAGAAACAAATTTTGTATGCATTATTTGATGTGCTCTCAGCTTTGACAAATTTATTTTGTGCAGGATTTGATTCCACATAGTTAATTAAACCTTGACCTGCAGCTGGCAAATCTTCATATGTATTAACATTTGTAGGTGCGTATGTCAAATCATCCCAAACCTTAAATCCAGCTCTGTTATTTTTTGTACTACCACCTATACCATTTATAGTATTATTTGTATACGATAATACGTTACTTGCCCAGGCAGGATTGTTAATTTCACTTCGATCTTGATCAAATGTACCAATAAGACCATTAATAGCTACAGCGTGACCAATAGGATTTGAAACGATATTATAATCAAACTTAAGATCATACGAGATCATCATCAAGCAAGCAGCATAGTCGGTTTCACCACCAGCAACGCGAGGATGCATTTTATACTCACTATCTATCTTGTTATTATTGATATCCAACGAGATATTAGCAGCATATACATCAATTGCATCTAATTCAGAATTAGTAATTGTAACATTTGTACCATAAGCACCCAATCCAACGGTTGTACCTTTAAAACCATTAAAGGTATAATTTCCTTTTCGACCAAGTTCTCTAGAAATAACATTAGTATTATCAGGCTGACTAGGGATCATTAATTTGATTATGTCTCCAAATTCAGCTTCAGACGCATCAATAGTCGCTACAATACCTTCTTTTGGTGTTATATTAATAGATTGAACACCGCTAAAATCTCCTTTTAAATAGAATATGCCACCATCATTAAAATTTGTCGATGAGAGTGTTTCAGGGATTACATAATATCCACGTTGATTATTCTCAATAGTAACTAGATTAGTTTCATCGTTTGAACCAGTAACCTTAATATAGTCAGCATCAGCACCTTGATAATCTATGATAGTATTATCCTTAATTACAACAACAGCATCACCAGCACCTGCCATTCTAACGAAACGTTCGTGAATACTATCTGCTGTATTTTCGGTAATAGTTACATTACCACTATAAGTACCTTTATCAGCTGAAAGAAGGATACCATGCAATGCTGTATTCTTAATTTTATTTTGGGTAATTGTCACATTCTCTGCTTGACGAAGTTCACAAAGTCTTGCAATACCATCAACAGTGTTGTCTGTAATAGTAATATTTTTCGCAGCGGTCTCAAATTTTGAGTTTGTGGGGTTTCCACTTCCATAGAAATATACAAAGTTCATATTTGCATTATTTCCAATCAACTTACAATTTCTAACAGTAAGACCATCAACATTAGTATAAGTAAGGTCGAAGAACAAAGGAGCTGAATATGAGTGAGGAGGATTGCTATATGTATCATTAAACTCTACTCCATCGATAACAAGATTTTCAATATTGACAACATAACCTGTACTACCACTATCTTCAAGATAACCAGCAATTGTCTTAATTGCATCCACTTTTGCTCCTGGAGCACCAATAATAGTAAGGTTTTTCACATCTCGACGCATCTCATTGCGATATACAAGATAATCACAGTCTGTTGTAGTGTTAGATTGACCTTCAATAGGGCGAATAAGAAGTGTACCATAGTTCACACCAGAAGCAAGAGTAATAACATCACCAGGCTTTGCATTATCTAGAGCAGTTTGTGCTGCTGCAGCGTTTTCAACTACCAAAATATCATTATCAGGATACAATTGTCCATTTTCATCTTTAGCAAAATCTGCATCAACAACAACATTGAAATCTGTAGACGATGAAATAAGGTTACCTACGATATTGGTTCTGTAGTTCTCTCTTACAGGAACATTGGTAAATTCGTGAGAAATAACTTGATTGTTATCTAGTGTAATCTCAGCTTTTACTGTCACCAATGCCTGATCATCACCAACGATTGGAAGATAGTCCATTGAAACATATTTATAGTCTACACCCGCAACGTTAATTTTTTCATCTAAAGGAAGGGCAACGGCGTCGAATGTATATTCAATATCCTTATTTGCTTCGGTAACTGTACCAAAACCACTTACAGTATTAAAATTGTCAGCAATATTCTTTACCTTTATCACAGAACTTTTCAAAGTAAAAGTTCCTGCATTATTTGTCAAACTACCTTCGGTTGTTCCCAAGTTCAATTGAGCAAAAGGACGTCTAAGGGTTACAGGTTGTGAAGTTCCTGTTGGTTGGAAATTATCCCAATAATAGAAGAACGCAGCACCAGCGTCAGTATTGTGATAATTCTTATTCATAGGGATATTCACAAGGTCAAAGGTATACTCATTATCAGTTTGAAGAGCTGACACATAGTTATTATCTACTTGTGCCCAGAAGATAACATCATAATATTGACCTTGAATAAGATTTAGAGAAACAGTTGCCTGTCCGTTAGAAACTGGAGCAACAGCTCTGTAAATAGGTGTAGCATTATTAGCTAAAGCATCAGCATAAACTGCTACAAACAATTGGTTTACATTGGCTGCCAAACCAAGAGCCTTAGTTCCCATACCATCGGGAAGCTGAACAGTGAAAGTAGTTGTACCATCCATTTGTGGCTCAACAAGACTTTCCTGACAAGATGTAGCAAATAGCATACCGGCTAATGCTACGATTGAAAGAAAATACTTTTTCATAAAAATTGGGTTATAAAAAATTAATAATAAGGTTGTATAAAAAATTTTGTTAAAGTTCTAAATCATAAAAAGTCCTTGGTGGCGTATGAAAAAGCATCGGAATGATTTAGCGGCACCACCCGCTATAATTTTAACAACCCACACTCCTACTAATATTCACCTTTATAAGCCTAAGTAACCAGCTGAGGCATTTATTGACACCACCAAAGAACTATATTCCTCGCATTACTGTGATAAACATTTATTATAAAGAGTAAAATACCCAAACGCTTAAAGACACATCTTCAAGCACTTAGAACATCTTCTCCAACAAATAATATTATCACAACGCGTACATCTCTAAGCAAGAGAAATACGCCACCACAAACCTCAGATTATCAACAATTTACAAACAGGAGTATAGACGCAAGGTAAAAAAGCATAAGTAAAAAGACCATATTAATAAGAAATCAATAGTTTATATTTATTTATTTTTCAAGGAATTTTAAGAAATTTGTTTAACTTTGTTCAAGCAAAATACATCTCTTGCTTAGAGAAATACGCAACCTAAGCTCCCCCACCAACAAAACTTCCGTCATTCCCTACGACATAGCAACAGTCATTATCGACCAACAGAACTATCCAATTAACTCCGTCTCGTTCAATCGCTTTTTGGTGCCCGAAACGAATTCAAGCCATCCGGAATTGAGTGCGAACGCTTTGCAGAGTGAGGAACAAGGGCGATGAGAGAATAAGCACCCGAACGCAGCAACTAGTAAGCACCAATTCCGAATGCCGCCCAAATATCCTACACAAAAACCAAGTGCAACAATATCGCCATCACAAATTCGCAAAAACACCTGGATCACCAATCTGCCCCTACAGATATCTACAAAGCCAAATCACCGTTCCAGGTGTACCAAAACTCAGCAGCACCTGGAGCACCAGAACACCCTCTAACCCCAATTTGCGCGCCAGGTGTTTTTGCCAAAACTTTCCAGTAAACAGACTATGCAACTGCACCAATTCAGAGTGCATCCAAATTGCCTTCGCAACCAACAGTGGCACCAATTCTAAGTGCCCCCTATCAGCGCTAATTGCGAATGTCTCAAAACGTAAAATCTTTCAACATTAGCTAAATTAAGTAAAGTTGCTTACAATGTGTTGATTACCAAAAATACAGGAGCATTTATCTCATTCCGAAATGTTTGCAAACGTAAAAACTTAAAATAACACTCTATCATATTAAGTTTAAATACCCTAACTTTGCAACTATAAACATTAAAAGCTGACTGTGTGGAGAGATATATGCGCGCGAAGATTTCCCTACAGGGCTTCATTAAATAAATAATATGAAATATATTACTGAAAATGAGCAAGTAAACTTCGCTATGCAAATGCAATGGGAAGAGTTAGTAAAAGAACATCCATACGTGGATTTATTGACAGATGCAGGATTTAAACACGTGTTTGGCAATCCTGCAAACAAAACATTATTGATAGACTTTTTGAATGCCGTAATCTCAGACCGACATATCGTAGATTTGACTTACGGAAACAACGAGCGAATTCCAACGATGAAGGATTCAAAACATAGCCGCCTCAATTTGCTATGTATAACAGATGATGGATCCCGAATCATAGTGGAATTACAGCGTAGTCCTCAGAAAGATTACATATACCGTTCTATATATTACTCATCATTATTGATAAGGGAACAAGTAGAGGCCGACAGCAACACATTCTATTTTTCACCCGTATATTGTATCAATATATTGGACTTCATACTGCCGGAGTTCTCGCACCTGACTGATGTCAAGACAAGCCTAAGGATGATGGAGAGGACCAAAGGCGTCGAACTGCATAGACTATTGACAATAATCTATATCGAATTACCAAAATTCAATAAGACATTAGGTGAACTTGATAGAGGAAACTTGTTAGATCTTATCTACTTTTCTCTGAGAAACATATATAAATTAAAAAATATTCCTGAACCTTTGCAGAAAATCAGGCACCTTTTCGATGCCGCCGAAGCCGCAGCAATGGGCTCCCAGGAAAAAATAAGCTACATACACGAAATGAATACAGCACGAGACATACGTAATCAGATTCAATTCGCAGAAGACAAGGGTAGAGAAGAAGGTAGAGAAAAAGGGCTTGAAGAAGGTAGAGAAGAAGAAAGGAAAACAATGGCGAGCAAATTGAAAGCAGATGGATTTGATATTGATTTGATTATAAAATACTCAGGTTTAACACGCGAGGAGATTGAAGAATTGTAAGCACATCGCTTCTTCAAAGCATCGACAATAGGCTCTCTGGTGAACTTAAAATATCACGCACCCAAATTCACTTTGAAGTAAATATAAAGTGGAAATGGGTGCGTGTACTCTTCCACCGAATAAAGCAAGTGCGAAGCACGAGCGAGAACCACATTAAACAAATACAAAGAAGGAAATAATAACTAAGAAAGTCTTTGATAACCTTGCTGAGAAAACAATTGTTGAGAAAAGGGTCTCAGGTATGAATCAACGATGCGTATCACAATGAGCTGAAAGATAAAGGTATCTGTATTACACGCATAACAACATAGATGCCCGATCAAGCCGGGTATGACATATATACTGGCACGACTCAAAGCTAGGCAAAACAACCGCCCAATAAAGCAAAGTGCCAAGCACAAGCGATCGAACATAAGAACAGAAACAAGAATAAACAAGACTTTCTCAGAACTAGCACCTAAGAGACCTATCCACTGCAGTACATCATAGAGATAATAAAACTTTGACCGAAACAATCAAGCAAAGTGCGGAGCACAAGCGTCCGAAACATTTACCGATAACCTAAAACGAACAAGCCATCCTAGTACCACCACCCAAGTGCCCACAACAGCAGCATTTCAGATACACCATCCAAACCATCAAAGACACAAAACAAGATACCCGGTCAAGCCGGGTATGACACATAAACCAGTACGACTCAGAGGTGGTCAAAAATAACCGTCCAATGATGCAAAGTGCGAAGCACGAGCTTCCGTCAGATTTAGCGATAACCTAAAACGCACAACCTATCTAAGTA
>JAZOUT010000007.1:0-7985 GCA_045658305.1 Candidatus Aphodosoma sp.
GTAATCTGCCGACCTTTGTTGGTTACAACTCTTTTCGAGAGAGAGAAGCGCAGCCCGCCATTGATAAAGGAAGTTAGCCTCGGTGGTGTTAAAAAGTAACTGTTGAATTTTCTAACCTCAGGCTGATGGTGTGATTTTGTACTATAAATATTGCAAATAGTGTGCCACTTTGGGTTGAATGATTATCAAATTGTATATTTTTTTGTAAATGATTATATTTAGCGTGAGTTTGATATAATTTTATAGCACACGGAACGCACGGATTTTTTTCGCTAAATACTTTGCTACCCCTACGGGGTTTTATTGTGAGTGGGATACTCTTTATCAGGGGTTAATACCCTTGCCTGTGTTCTGACGTCCCTACGGGACTCTATAATTACTATTTTTTCATCTCCCACAGATAACACAGATTTTTTAGATTTTTACCATACGGATAAAACGATTCGCTCTTTTGCTTCGCAAAAATTGCTCTACGGATGGCACGGATTTTTACGCTGCGCATGCCATGCGGATTTTTATATTGAACTGACGTTATTTAGGGGTATAAAACAACAGACTCCTCGAAGGAATCGAGGAGTCTGCGTTTGGAAAATATTCTTAATCAAGAATTATTTAAGGATACCAGTTTCGTAGAGGACAGCGTTAGTTTTGCGAACTGCAGCTTCAGAAGCAGCGAATTTAGCTTTTTCGTCTTCAGTGAGTTCGATTTCAACGATGCGTTCGATACCGTTTTTACCAAGAACTACAGGTACACCGATCATAATGTCTTTCATGCCGTATTCGCCATCGAGGTAAGCAGCACAAGTGATCATTTTGCCTTGGTTTTTGATGATAGATTCAGCAACAGCAGAAGCAGCTGCACCTGGAGCCATCCATGCTGATGTGCCAAGAAGACCTGTGAGAGTAGCACCACCAACCATAGTAGATTTAACAACTTCTTCTACTTTTTCTTCGCTGAGGAAGTTGCAGATAGGCATACCTTTGTAAGTAGCAAGACGTGGGAGAGGAATCATTGTAGTGTCGCCGTGGCCACCGATAACGATACCTTCAACTTCGTTAGCGTTGCAGCCGATAGCTTGGCTGATGAAATATTTGAAGCGTGAACTGTCGAGAGCACCACCCATACCGATCACGCGGTTACGTGGCAAACCGAGAGTTTTGTAAGTGAGGTAAGCCATTGGGTCCATAGGGTTAGCTACGATAACGAGGATAGCGTCTGGAGAATATTTCAAGCAGTTTTCTGCTACGCTTTTAACGATACCAGCGTTAACGCCGATGAGTTCTTCGCGAGTCATACCTGGTTTACGTGGAATACCAGAAGTGATGATAACAACGTCAGAACCTGCAGTTTGAGAGTAGTCGTTAGTTACACCTTTAACTACAGTGTCGAAACCCATCAATTGAGCAGTTTGCATGATATCCATAGCTTTACCTTCAGCAAAGCCTTCTTTGATATCGATCAATACAACTTCGTTGGCAACTTCGTTTACAGCCAATACATTAGCACAAGTAGCACCTACGTTACCTGCACCTACAACGGTTACTTTAGACATAGTTTTTTTGTTTTAAATTTAAAGTTATTATTGTGTTTGTTAATTGTGTTTTGTTATAAACAGCACGCAAAGTTAGACAATTAAATTGATATGGCGAAATTTTTGATAATAAATTTTCGGAAAAGTTGCATAATAGGAAAGTTATTTGTAATTTTGTACATTATTAATGTGATTATCTAACTTCAAATTTATATAATATGAACAAAAAACTAATTTCAATCTTTTTTATTGCTATTATTCTTATCGCAGGTGGTGTGATTTTTTATTTGTATAATTCGCTTTCTACTACACAAACCGAGATGGAGGAGATGGTAGAAATGATGAATTATGAGAAAGAACAGCTTGAGAATGAGTATGCTGATGTAGCTCTTGAGTTGGAAGGTATGTCAATAAAGGTGAATAATGACTCGTTGTTGCACCAATTAGATAGAGAACAAAAACGAGTGCAATTGTTGCTTGAAGAACTTCGCACAGTTAAGGCTACAAATGCGCGACGTATTGCAGAGTTGAAAGAGGAACTTACGACAGTGCGTAAAGTGCTTGTGACATACGTGCGTCAGGTAGATTCGCTTACAGCGGTGAATACTAAGCTTGAAGCAGAGAATCGTCAAGTGCAAAAACGCTATGAGGCAGCAACCGAAGAGGTGAAAACTCTCTCGGAAGAGCGCGAACGTTTAGTCGAAAAAGTAACTATTGCGTCGCAATTGGAGGCTACTACAGTGGCTATAGATTTGCAAAACGAGCGTGGACGTAAGACTAAATCAGTGCGTAAATTGGCTATTATTAAGGTAGATTATACTATTGCTAAGAATAATACTGCCGAAGTAGGTAATAAGACCATATATATGCGCATAACTACGCCAGATGATATGGTTCTCCAAAAACAAGCGAGCGATTTATTCCAATTTGAAGATTCACAAATAGCCTTTTCTGCACGTAAGAGTTTTGAATATACAGGGGAAGAGTTTTCAGATGCAATCTATTATACTGTTACCGAAACTCTTTGGGAAGGAGATTATCGAGTAGATTTATTCGTGGATGGTCACCTTATCGGGCAACAATATTTTACTTTAGCAAAATAAACCGTTATTATATATCAATATGAGTTCTTATAGCCTCGTGTGGCTATAGGAACTTTTTTTATGCCCTATTACAATCGCCCTGATAATTTCTTTTACCAAACAGCAACCCTCTTCAGAGGATAACCCAATCCTCACCTATACTTCCAAGATAGTGAGATCAACCTTTAAGCAACCTATGCCGAAGAAATCCGCCAATTTTTTAAGAATAAATCGAGCCATAAAACGCAAATTTTATCAAATACCCTCCAAATTATTGGCAATATATGGGAAATAACCTCTTTTTTATTGTCGTTTTTGTGGCTAAAATCGGAGCCGAAAACGCGAAAAAAACAACGATTTTTCTGAAAACGCGAAAAAATAAGACATTGAGGATATAATTTTGCTCCCAAAAAAGCTCAAAAAATAGATTGAAAACGACTGTTTTGATATGAAAATAGAAATAATGTAAAAATTATTTCGTTGATAATCAATAAAAAGAAAAATATTTTAAAAAAATAGATAAAAATATTTGGTGGTATCAGAAAAAAGCTCTATCTTTGCATCGCAATTGAGAGGGAAAACAAAACGAAACAAAAACGAAAGTTACTCTTAATGCTTAATGGCCCATTCGTCTATCGGTTAGGACGCAAGATTTTCATTCTTGAAAGAGCGGTTCGATTCCGCTATGGGCTACTTTTTTTTATGTATATAGTTAAACAAAATTTCACTTAATATAATGGCAAATCATAAATCATCAATCAAAAGAATTCGTCAAACAGAAAGACGTCGTTTGCACAACAAATTCTACGCTAAAGTAACTCGTAGTGCTGTTCGTAAATTGCGCGCAACATCTGAGAAAGATGCAGCAGTAGCAATGCTTCCTAAAGTAGCTTCTATGCTTGATAAACTTGCTAAACGCAACATTATCCACAAAAACAAAGCTAGCAACTTGAAATCTAAATTGGCTCTTCACGTTAACAAACTTGCTTAATTAGTTAAGAAGACCAAATGAATATATGAGCTCTTTTCTGTAACTTGCAGATAAGAGCTTTTTTTATATTAGTCATTAAAGAGTCTTGTTACTCGCTACTAGTTACTAATATTCTATTATATGAAAAATAAAACAATAAAACAGTTGAGTGAAGATGAGCGTCCTCGTGAGAAGATAAAACTTCATGGGGTTGAGATTTTGACTGATGCAGAATTGCTAGCTGTGATGCTTGGTTCTGGTACTAAAGATAAGAATGTGGTGGAGTTGTCGCGTGAGATTCTTGATTTTGTGGGTGGCGATTTGGACCAGTTAGCGCGACTTACACTTCACGAATTTCAGTCACAATTCAAGGGTATTGGTGAGGCTAAGGCAATGCACATATTAGCTACACTTGAGTTTGGTCGCCGTCGTAATGCTGCTAAACGAGGAGAGGATGACTCGATACGTACATCGAAAGATATTGTGCGCTTGATGCACCCTGTGATTAGCGATATGCCAGTAGAGGCGTTTTGGGTGATATTGCTCAATCGTAGAAATAAAGTGATAGGCAAAGAGTGTGTGGCTTTGGGTGGAGTGTCGGCTGTGTTGGTCGATATGCGTTTGTTGCTTAAACCAGCTATAACACGTTTGGCATCGAGTATTATACTTTGTCATAATCATCCTTCGGGTACTGCGTCGCCAAGTAGTGAAGACCGGGCTCTTACACGCCGAGCAGCTTCTGCTGCGGAATTAATTGATATTCGTTTGCTAGACCATGTGATTATTACTTCCGATAGCGAGCAATTTTATAGTTTTGCCGACCATGGCGAACTTTGATTAGATAACAGATAACAAATAACGGATAATAGATATTTTATGGAACCACAATTAAATGTACATAACAAGGCGGAGTTTCCGCCAATGCATACTGCCGAGCATATTTTGAACGGTACTATGGTGAAAATGTTTGGATGCCCACGTTCTCGTAATGCGCATATCGAGCGCAAGAAAAGTAAGGCGGATTATGAACTTGCCGAAGCTCCAACTGAAGAGCAAATACGTGAGATAGAGCGTCGTGTAAACGAACAGATTGCTCGCAATCTTGATGTGACTATTGAGTTTATGACTCGCGATGAGGCTGCTACGTTGGTTGACCTCTCTAAATTGCCTGCAGATGCTTCTGAAACACTTCGTATTGTGCGTGTAGGTGATTATGACAATTGTGCTTGCATTGGTGCACACGTGAAGAATACGAGCGAAATAGGCACATTCCGCATCCTCACTCACGACTTTGCAGATGGTCGCTGGCGTATGCGTTTCAAGCTTGAGAATTGTCCGTACGTTGAATAAGGAATAAGGAACAGGGAGTAGGGAATAGAGAGTAAGTAATATGGGGGGGGTACCTCTTTTTGGGGGTATTATTTAGAAATCGGTAAGGCTTTTATGGGTTTTGCTGATTTTTTTTTGTTTTGAGTGGAGATTTTGGCATGGCTTTTGCAGTATATTAGGCGTAAGGCTTTGTAAGCAAAATCAAATAAAAACAATCTTATTGTTAAGGAGAAAAAAACATGACAACTTTAGTTAGAAAAAACCAAGGATGGTTACCATCAGTATTTAATGATTTGTTTGAGCATCCATTGTTTGTTCAACGTATACCAGTCAATGCGCCAGCGATTAATGTGAAAGAGACGAAAGAGGAGTATGTGGTGGAAGTTGCTGCGCCAGGTATGACGAAAGAGGATTTTGATGTGCGTATTGATGAAGAAGATTATCTTGTTATTACTTTGGAAAAGCGTGATGAGCGTGAAGAGAAGAGGTCAAAAGAAGAGTGTGGGTGTGAGGAAAAGGATAAAGAGAGAGGGAATGAAGAGTGTTATTTGCGCCGAGAGTTTTCTTTTTCTAAATTTCAACAAGCAATGATTTTGCCTGATAATGTTGATAAAGACAAGATTAAAGCGAAGATGAAGCATGGAGTACTTAAAATTGAGTTACCTAAACTCATGGGAGTGCGTACTAAAAAGTTGCATCGAACAATCGAAATTTTGTAATAAAAAGCCCTCGTGAAGGGAGAATTTCATAAGTTTTAGTTAGTTAAATAGTGTATTGTGAGCACCGATTTTTGTGAAAAAGTTGGTGCTTTTTATATTGTTATTTTTAGATGGTCGTATGATAAATGTATGTTTTCTGGTAATTTGGTTTCGGCTTCGTGATGTAGGCCTAAATTATGTGAGAAGTGGATGAAATATGTTTGCTTGGCATTGATGCGTTGGGCTTTTTCGATGGCCTCATCGACGGATTGGTGCGAAGGATGTTTTTCCCAGCGTAGTGCGCTCATGATGAGAATGTCAAGATTTTGGAGTTTGGTATATTCATCCTCAGGTATTAGGCTCACGTCGGTGAGATATGCCATGTTGCCTATGCGATAGCCTGCGATAGGGAGTTTGCCGTGTAGGATGCGTATAGGGATGATTTCTGTGTTATTTATTATGAAGGGTGTGTTGATGTCTATCTCGTTCATTATAATGCGAGGTACGCCAGGGTAGAGTGATTCTCCAAAGCAGTAGGGGATGCGTGTGCGGATTGCTGTGGCTACGTTGGGTTCGGCATAGATATTTATATCGCCGAAGCGACAGAATGGGCGTAGGTCATCGATTCCTCCGACGTGGTCGTAATGTTCGTGCGAGAGGAGTATGGCATCGATTTTGGCAAATGGTATGTGCGACATCTGTTGGCGGAAGTCGGGTCCGCAGTCGAGGAGTATGCGGTTGTTGTTGGTTTCGACTAATACGGATGTGCGAAGTCGAGAGTCGCGAGGGTCGCGGCTTGTGCATACTGGGCATGTGCAGCCTGTTTCTGGTACGCCAGTAGATGTGCCAGTTCCGAGGAAAGTTATTTTCATTTTATTTAAGACATGAAGACATGAGAACATGATTTTATTTTTAACGCAAATTTCCGTTAATTAATCATAAATTATAAGATTAATTGAATTCATTTAATTGATAATTTATGATAATTTGCGTTTAATATTTAGATGATAGGATGTAATTTTATCAAAAAAGAGCCTTTCGGTCCGAAGATGAAAGGCTCTTTATTGTTTTGCTAACCGAGGAGATTAGTTGTTTTTAGCTTTAGCAACGATAGCTTTGAAAGCTTCTGGGTGGTTCATTGCGAGGTCAGCAAGAACTTTGCGGTTCATAGCGATACCAGCTTTGTGCAATGCGCCCATCAGTTGTGAATAAGACATACCTTCGAGGCGAGCTGCAGCGTTGATACGTTGGATCCACAATGCGCGGAAGTTGCGTTTTTTGTTTTTGCGGTCACGGTAAGCATATTGCAAACCTTTTTCCCAAGTGTTTTTTGCTACTGTCCATACGTTACGGCGAGCACCAAAATAACCGCGAGTAAGTTTAAGAATTCTTTTACGTTTAGCTCTAGAAGCTACGTGATTTACTGATCTTGGCATAGTTTTAAAAATTTTTGAATGACAGCGTTCCTTTTGGAAACTTCGAGCTGATGCATTCGGTTAATCACTAAATAGAAAAAATTGTAAATACGGTTAATTAAGTTTTTATCTCAAACCGAGAAGAGATTTAACGTTGTTTTGGTCAACAGCTGCAACAACACCTGTGTGAGTCAAGTTACGTTTTTGTTTCAATGTCTTTTTAGTCAAGATGTGACTTTTGAACGCGTGTTTACGTTTGATTTTTCCTGTTCCGGTAAGAGCGAATCTTTTTTTGGCACCGGAATTAGTCTTAATTTTTGGCATTTGTTTATAAAATTTAATTATTAAATAAACGGGGATTTTCCCCTTATGTTATTTTTTATTTGATTTTGGTGAGAGCATAATAATCATACGTTTGCCTTCGAGTGTTGGCAACGAATCGACTTTAGCAATCTCTTCCAAGTCGTTTGCAAAACGGAGCAACAATACTTCACCTTGTTCTTTAAAGAGAATAGAACGACCTTTGAAGAATACGTATGCTTTGACTTTGCAGCCTTCTTTGATGAAACCTTCAGCATGTTTGAGCTTGAAGTTATAGTCGTGATCGTCGGTTTGAGGACCGAAACGTATTTCTTTGACTACCATTTTCACAGCTTTTGCTTTAAGCTCTTTTTCGCGTTTCTTTTGTTGATATAAGAATTTTTGATAATCAACAATTCGACAAACTGGTGGTTGTGCATTAGGTGATATTTCAACCAAATCCATTTCCATTTCCTCAGCCATGCGTAATGCTTCGGCTATTGGATATACTTGCGATTCGATATTTTCGCCAACAATGCGAACTTCTTTGACACCACGTATCTCATTATTGACACGATGTTTGTCTTCGCCCTTTTTTGTAACTTGCTTAGCTATAAGGCAGTCCTCCTAAAAATTTAGTGAATAAATAATGTTTGTTT
>JAZOUT010000008.1:0-7448 GCA_045658305.1 Candidatus Aphodosoma sp.
TTCGATACATGTACGACCTACGTTGTTGAATGGGTCTTGCTCTGTGAGTGACCAACCTGAAGTTTGAGAGTGAGTACGAAGAGCAAGTGATTTAGGGTTTTTAGGGTTGAATTGTTTAACAATTTTAGCCCAGAGGAGACGAGCTGCACGCATTTTTGCAATCTCCATGAAGTGGTTAGTACCAATAGCCCAGAAGAATGACAAACGTGGAGCGAATGTATCGATGTCCATACCTGCGTTAACACCAGCGCGGAGGTATTCAAGACCGTCAGCGAGAGTGTAAGCCAACTCGATATCTGCTGTTGCACCAGCTTCTTGCATGTGGTAACCAGAGATAGAGATAGAGTTGAATTTAGGCATGTTTTTAGCTGTATATTCGAAGATGTCTGCGATAATCTTCATAGAGAATTTAGGAGGGTAGATGTAAGTATTACGCACCATAAATTCTTTAAGGATATCGTTTTGGATAGTACCTGCCATCTCTTCGAGTTTAGCGCCTTGTTCAAGACCTGCGTTGATATAGAAAGCCATAACTGGAAGCACACCACCGTTCATTGTCATAGAAACTGACATTTTGTTCAATGGAATACCGTTGAAAAGAACTTTCATATCTTCTACCGAGCAGATAGATACACCAGCTTTACCTACGTCACCAACAACGCGAGCGTGGTCAGCATCGTAGCCACGGTGTGTAGCCAAGTCGAATGCTACTGACAAACCTTTTTGACCAGAAGCAAGGTTACGACGATAGAATGCGTTAGACTCTTGAGCAGTAGAGAAACCTGCGTATTGACGGATAGTCCAAGGACGCATAGCGTACATACCGCTATATGGGCCACGAAGGAATGGAGGAAGACCTGCAACGTAGTTGAGGTGTTCGAGACCTTCAAGGTCTTCTTTTGTGTAGATTGGTTTTACCGGAATTTGTTCAGGAGTCAACCAATTTTCACCGTTGACTGTAGCTTTGCTAGCAGCAACTTCTTTGATGTTTATATCATTAAAATTTGGTTTCATTATTTCAAAAGTTGAGCGTTAAACGATTTAAGTGTATCAAGTACGTTCACGCGAACGTGGATGAAGTTTTCGATGCCAGCAGCTTTGAGGTCTTCCATGCAAGCAGGAGCACCTGCAACAACGAAGATTTGTTTGCCGTTGATAGCTTTGAATGCTGCAGGAGCGTATTCTGCATATTCGTCGTCGCTTGAGCAAAGAACGATAATGTCAGCACCAGCTTTTTGAGCAGCTTCAACACCAGCTTCAACAGTTTCGAAACCAAGGTTGTCAATTACTTCGTAACCAGCGCAAGCAAAGAAGTTGCAAGAGAATTGTGCACGAGCAAGACGCATAGCCAAGTTGCCGATTGTGAGCATGAATGCTTTAGGGCGTTTAGCCGAACGTTCAGTAGCAAGACGGAGGTCTTCAAATTCTTGAGCAGCGCGTACAGTTGGCAATGTAGCCAAACCACGTGGAGTTTCGCAACCGCAGTTAGCGCAAGTGCAAGCCTCTTTAGTGATTTTTTCTGCAGCCATTTCACTGAAGTTAGGGAATTGGTTTGTACCAAGAAGCACTTCTTTACGAGCAGAAACATCTTTAAGACGTTTTGCTGAAGTAGCTTTCATAGCTTCTTGAACTTTACCTGCTTCAACTGCAGCAAAGAAACCACCTTCGTTTTGAATTTCGAGGAAGAGTTTCCAAGCTTGTTCAGCGATGCTGTTTGTAAGGTTTTCGATATAGTATGAACCAGCAGATGGGTCAGTTACTTTGTCGAAGTGTGATTCTTCTTTAAGGAGAAGTTGTTGGTTGCGAGCGATACGTTCTGAGAAATCGTCGCTTTCTTTATATGTTACGTCGAAACCATTAACTGTCAACGAGTCAACACCTGCGATAGTTGCACTCATAGCCTCTGTTTGTGTGCGGAGAAGGTTTACGTGTGCATCGTAGATAGTTTTGTTGAATGTAGATGTTTCAGCGTGTACACGCATTTTAGCAGCGCAATCGCAAGCAGGAGCATAAGCTTTAACAATCATAGCCCACAACATACGAGCAGCACGGAATTTAGCGATTTCCATGAAGTAGTTGCCACCAACACCCATGTTGAATTTGATAGCTTTACCTGCTTCGTCAGCTGTAAGACCTGCTTCAGTAAGCATAGTCATATATTCAGCACCCCAAGTGAGAGCATAACCGAGTTCTTGTGAGCAGTATGCACCAGCATTGTTGAGACTGAGTGAGTTAACACCGATTACGCGGAATTTTGGAAGTGCAGCAGCAGCTTTTACTGTAGCAACAGCGATTTCTGCAACCTCTGCTTGGTTGAGTTCTTTGCCTTTCAACAACATGCGGTTGATTGGGTCGCAGTTGATAGAACCTTCAACTTTTGCAAGATCAGCACCTTGAGCTTTGAAATAGTTAGCCAAAAGTGTAGCCAATTGAGCAGCGCAACGGATGCAAACGCGGAAGTTCAATTCTACGCATTCTGGGCAAATGCCGTTAAGAAGTGTAGCGATGTATTCAGCGCTCAATTCTTTTTTGTTAAGGATGAAACCGAGTGAGTTAATACCTTTGTTGAGTACGTCAAGTGCTTTTGCATTAGCAGTTTTTGCACATGTTGCGTCAATGTCTTGACGAACGTACCAATCGTTGTCGGTTTTGGTGCCACGCACGTATGGAAACTCGCCCGGTGCTGAAGTAGTTGTTTTCAATTCAGCAACGTCTTCCAAACGATAAAAAGGCATCACATTAAACCCTTCATTAGTTTTCCAAACGAGCTTTTTCTCAAAATCAGCTCCTTTGAGGTCTGCATTGATTTTTGCCATCCACTCTTCTGTAGTGATAGCAGGGAAATCAGCCAAGAGATTTAATTTCTTTTCAGCCATAAGATTTAAGTATATAAAATAGTGATTAATGATTAGTTATTAGTTTTATTAACTCTATAATCTAACAAGCGTGCAAAGTTAATAATTTTTTATTGAATAGCCATACTTTTTTCTTGATTTTTTAGTTTTTCTAAAAGTTGTGTTATTCGTTACATGTTACTTGTTATTAAATTACGTTCTGATTGCGTAAGAATTTGTCGATTTGTGTATCGAAATCTTTTTGAGCATTAAATAAAAATTCGACTTTTATACCTATTATATATAGATTCTCTTTGATAATTGCAGGAAGATTCATTGATATCAATCGTGCGGCATCTTTTTCGGTTGTGATTATGGCACGATTGTTGGCGTTTAGTTTTTCGAAATCTTCTTCTAATTCTTTTATGTCGTGCGATGTGAAATTATGATGGTCAGGATATTTCAGAGCAGTGATTAGACTTACATATTTTTCTAAGTGTTTGTGTAAGTGTTGTGGTTGTGCAATGCCTGTGAGGAGTATGATTTCTTTGCCGTATAGCTCTAATTTTTTGTCAGTAAACACTCCTTTAGGCTCTTCGTATGTAAGGGTAGTATAGTAGAGTGTTTGATATGGGAATGGTCTGATTTGTGTCCGAGTAGAAAGCATATCTACTGGCATGATGGTAGATGGACATTTGGTGAAAATTATGATGTCAGCGCGGTCGGTGTTATCGCTTGGTTCACGTAACTCGCCGAGTGGTAACATATTGTCTTGGTATGTCAAACGATTAAAATCGATGAGTAGAATATTTAAATCTGGGTGAAGCGAGCGATGTTGATAGGCATCATCGAGAACTACTACTTTAGGGGGATTCTTCGAATTGTGTAGTTTTCGAAGTGCATTGTGGCGGTTGCTATCAACGGCTACTGTTACATTTGGAAATTTTAGTTTTATTTGGAAGGCTTCATCGCCAATAGTCGATGCATTGCTTTTTTCGTCGGCAATGCGAAAACCTCTTGTCAAGCGTTTATAACCACGACTGAGATACGCCGTATTAACTCTATTTGATACGAGCGACAAAATATATTCGGCATGAGGTGTTTTGCCCGTGCCTCCAACCGTAATATTACCTACCGAAATGGTTGTTATATCGCTTTTTGTCGAACGAAATAGACCCAAATCGAATAGCTTATTACGCAAACCAACTCCGATTCCATATAGTATCGAAAGGGGTTTCAATAATATGTGTTTCAGCGTGTTATTCATGATATTAAGGTGTTATTCAAACTTTTTTTTCCATTGTCGTAGTTGTTCTACCGACTCATCTCCCCACTTCTGCATCTTTTTTTCTACTCGTTTATACGAATCTTCCGAGTCCAATCGTGTTTTTGAGAAGAATTTATCTGCATAGCAAATCAACTGCTCTTCCAATGTCACAGGGCACAACTCCCTATGTGGCACTGGTAAATCTCGCGCAATAATATCCGCCAATCTCAATCCCGTGCCTGTATGTCGTTCGCACACCAATGCATGACGCGGATACCCCTCTTTGCGCATCATCTCCGCTCCCAAATATCCGTGTTCGATATATCGGTGCGTGCCAAAGCATTTTATTCCTGCAGCATCTGTCTCTAATATACCAATGTCATGCAACATTGCAGCCTCGGCAATAAATTCAAGGTCAAGTCCCAATTCAGGATGCCGACGAGCCAAGTCTAATGCTTTGTCTCTTACCGCCTCCGAGTGTTTTACAAGTATGTTGTACAAATCACTTCCTGGAGTGTAATATTTTGCTATTATATCGTATGGATTCATTTTTTTTAATTTGTGATTTTAAGTTTTTCAATTATACAACTTTCGTCGTTATTCAATTTTACAATGTAAATGCCATTTCTTAGTCCAAGTTCGGCTGTCGAAATTACAAAGTCATTTGAATTTACTACATCGCTATACACTAATTGTCCTGTCAATGAGTAGATTCTCATCTGGTTATCTTTTGCTGCGGCAATACCGATAATTTCTTTTCCTCCATAAATAATTCTATTGTCGTCTATTTCTATATTATCAGTAGGTGTTCCAGTTCCGAGGCGTAATCCCACTACCACAGGGTCATGGTCCGACGAGCGATACATATTATTTTGATAACTATACCCATCATATCCAAACACCGCCGCCTCATCTGTGTTGATATGAAATACCTCGCATCCAGTTACTTGCATCTCTATATTCTCATTTGCTAAAGCATGGTCAAGGCAACCTACTGTGCCATGATACGAATAAGAATAACCGTTAGTATCATATTTTTTTATAAGATTAGTATATCCTGCATCCGTAAATATGTGTATTGGGTCTTCCATCGAATAGGCATTTAAGTCGCCCATTACAATCACATCATTGTCGCCGAAATAGTTAGCACACGATTTGGCAAACGTAACTACAGCTGTTGCCTCACGCACTCTATCGCCATTGTAAGTGCTTTGTCCATCGCCCTTGTCTGCATTGTCGCCCGAACCTTTACCACTTTTAGCCTTGAAGTGGTTTATCATATACACAAATTTCTCGCCTGTTGCCAACACCTCAAATCCCTGTGCCTTTTTTCTATGTTTCACCCCCGTGTCGTTCGATTGCAACTGACGCAATGGCTTCACTTTGCTCGCTTTATACAAATATCCAGCCTTTGTATATGTTCCATACACCTGCGTGCCATCGTTTATATATGCATATTGTGCTGAAGGGTCAATCTCATTCAATGCCTTAGCTAATTTCTCCAATGCCACTTGCCCTTGTTGCACCTCCACCAATCCAAATACATCTGCATCTATCGCCGCCAATGCCTTCACTATCTTCGCATGTTGCTTGTCCGATTCCTCTTTCGATGCCGGACCATAATCTCCATCCCATTCCGTTGCTATATAAATCTGCAAATTAAATCCACACACCTTCACATCATAATCTCCCAATCCCACAACTTTCATCGGACGCTCATTCCCCTCAAACACTGGCGTTTCCGTAGGCGTAATCGTATATCCATACTCCTCTATCGTAAATCTACCCACCACCTTATTCGTATACGCTCCAGTGCGAATATAGTCTTTATCTCCAGTCCACGGACGTGGAGTAGGGTATTGCTTGCTCGACCCATCGCTCAATATCAATTGGTCCATCTCATTTGCCGACACTATGCTTCTATACTCTGCCGACCCTGGCAACGCCACATCCGTAGGCGACATCAATCTTTTGCTCGACAATGTAATCTCGCCATATTTATTCCAATTACCAATGTTCGTAACATACAACGTCTGATTCAACTCCACCAACTTCCCATCATACTGACTTGCATTCTTAAAGTCATCTGGCCACACCAACTTAATCGCCTCCGTTTTTGCAAAAATATTTGATATTACGGCAATTAGTATAACAAATACACCAAAAAATCTTTTCATAAAGGCACAATAATTCTAATATAACATGCAAAATTACACATTATTTATGGCATTACCAAATGTTTTCTATTTTTTTTCTATTCAATCCTTTATCTCACCCTTATCTCAACATACTATAAATATACTATAAATATAGGATAAATATACTATAAATATAGGATAAATATACTATAAACATACTATAACTCTACCTTCACCATAATTATACTTTAAATAACGACAAAAAAACAAATCTATATCATATTATCTATATGAAACCTAAATTTATTCCACTAAAATTCTTTTATTTATTTGCAAATTCACAAAATAAGTTGTACCTTTGCATCACCTTATTTTTAATAAGACACAATTAGACATTATGAGAAAAATCATCTATCTACTGTTATTGCCTTATTTTTTAATTCTTCTTATTTCTTGTTCAACGCAGAAAAAGAATGAAAATATTGTGGATGTTAAAGAGGTGCAAGTTCAAGTTGAGCAGGTGGAGGATGAGGTACAAGAAGCATCTAATAATTCCAATATTTTGGATACTTTGCTTGTAAAGAAAGATTCAACTATTGTTGAAGAAATTAGTTTAGAAAAGGAAGTTGTAGTTGTTGATGATGAAGCGATAAAGGAAGAGGAAGGAGATGATGAAGAAGAGAAGGTTGAGGGATTGTGGTCGGATAATATAAAATTGACGCAAGATTCAGTTTTGTTTTCGGCAGAAGGTGATTCTGCTATTGTTAGAACTGGTGGAAATTGGTGGATTTTGTATGGATTTACTTTTTATGAGTCATTAGATATTCGATCTAGAATTGGCTATTATGCTACAACTAAAGAGGAGAAAATTGAGTCGCATTGGGGAATAGATGTTGAATATGATTGGCTGAAAGTATATGTATCGTCGCATGAACGTATAATAAAAATCAGGGTAGACAAAAATACTACAGGCAAAACTCGATATTGGAATATAGATTTGGGAGCTGGTGATTATTTTGATAGAGTACATTGCCAGCAACCGTCATTGTAATTCGTTAATAACAAAAAAACTACTAACTAATAACTAAATAAAAAAATGGCTGAATTTCGTTATCAACCTCTCATCGAACTCGGAGAGGACAAAACTGAGTACTATTTGCTTACTAAAGACTATGTGTCTGTAAGCGAATTCGAGGGTAAACCAATCCT
>JAZOUT010000009.1:0-23547 GCA_045658305.1 Candidatus Aphodosoma sp.
AATAGGAATTTTTCTCAACAAAACGGCAGTGCGATTTTCTCAATAAAAATCCGCTTCTACTCAATCAGTAGGAGCGGATTATTTTTTTACCCAAAACAACCACTCTCAGTGTGTAATCCCCTCAAGCAACATACAAGGTAACTGCACCGAAGGAAACCGCCATTTCCAACAACCACTCACAATGTATATTTGGCTATATTTTTCACAAAAAAACACACAAATTCTCTCATTTTACGCCAAACCATCCTTAAACATGCTCTAAAACACACTTTCCCTCCTCAAAAAACATATAAATACCTCTCTACAATCCAACAAAACATGCTGTACAACATATTTCATAAAACAACACACAAATACACATAAACAAAAGTATATCAGTTAATTAACCAATAAAATAGAATACAAAACAATCTTTTAAAATGTTAAATAAAATTAAATAATTCAACTTTTTCACGAAAATGCTTGCTAATTCAAAAAAAAGTTGTAACTTTGCAATGTGTTTTTCATGGTATTAGATTTAAGGTTAAGAAAAGATTGTGGTAGCCGCGAGGGCTGCCCTTTCTTGTTTTTAGACCTACCCTTTTTAAAATTTTTGCGATAAGCGAGAGCAACGAAGTTTACTTCAGTTGCCGAGCGAAGCAGAAATCATGAGCGAAGCTAATAATGCACAATGCACAATTACTCCCGCTGGTCGTGACCTTCGGTGACTAATTAAAGTTAAAAACTATAGATTAGAGTTAATTCCTCATTCCTAACTCCTCATTCCTCATTAATATGACTCCACTATTAGGTCGTACTCTCGCAGAACTTAAAGAGATTGCTCAACAAGCAGGTCTCCCTGCTTTCACTGGCAAACAAATTGCCGATTGGCTATACAAAAAACATGTTACATCTATCGACCAAATGACTAACATCTCAGTCAAAGGTCGCGAGGCACTCAAAGCCAACTACTGCGTAGGCATCACGGAACCGATATGGTCGGCTGCTTCGGTCGATGGCACTAAAAAATATCTATTCCAAACCACTCATGGTCAAATCGAAACAGTATTTATCCCTGAAGACGACCGTGGCACTCTCTGCGTGTCGTGCCAAGTGGGTTGCAAAATGAATTGCCAATTCTGCATGACTGGCAAACAGGGATGGAGCGGTAGTCTCATTGCTGCCGAAATCATGAACCAAATATGTGGTATCCCTAAGGTTGACCGCCTCACCAACATCGTATTTATGGGCATGGGCGAACCTTTCGACAATACCCTCGAAATACTTCGCACTTGCGAAATCCTAACTGCAGACTGGGGCTTTGCTTGGAGTCCACGTCGCATTACCGTATCGAGCGTGGGACTTATCCCTGGCATGAAAGAGTTTCTCTCTAAAACCGAATGCCACCTCGCCATCTCGCTCCACAACCCTTTCCCTGACGAACGCGCCAAAATAATGCCTGCCGAAAAAGCCTACAGCATCACTCGCGTAATCGACGAAATCAAAAAATACGATTGGGAACACCAACGCCGCATCTCTTTTGAATACATCGTTTTCGAAGGGCTCAACGACATGCAACGTCACGCTAGCGAACTTGTTCGCCTACTCAAAGGCTTCACTTGTCGCGTCAACCTCATCCGCTGGCACGCCATCCCAGGCATGGACATGCACAGCCCTAACGACGAGCGCATGATTTGGCTACGCGACTACCTCACCGACAACGGCGTTATCTGCACCATCCGTCGTTCACGAGGCGAAGACATCATGGCTGCCTGCGGTCTCCTCTCAAGCAATCACAAACACTAATATAAGGCACAAAAAAAAGAGAAATGTTAGAAAACTAACATTTCTCTTTTTTTATATAATTACCAAATAATTAACGACGACGCATCAATTTTGGATTTTTGCTTAATTGTTGTACACCTTTAAGCATTTTTTGCATATCAGTGAATTGTTTGAGCAAGCGATTTACCTCTACAATAGAACGACCAGAACCTTTTGAAATACGATTTTTACGTGAACCATTGATAATTGCAGGGTTAGTACGCTCCTCGTTAGTCATTGATTGAATAATAGCCTCGATACCTTTGAACGAATTGTCATCAATATCTACATCTTTCAACGCTTTACCCACACCAGGAATCATAGAAGCCAACTCTTTGATGTTACCCATCTTCTTGATTTGTTGAATTTGATTGTAGAAATCATTAAGGTCAAATTGGTTTTTAGCAATTTTCTTAGAGAGTTTACGAGCCTCTTCTTCATCAAATTGCTCTTGAGCACGTTCCACGAGCGAAACAATGTCACCCATACCAAGAATACGGTCAGCCATACGCGCTGGGTGGAAGAGGTCGATAGCCTCCATTTTCTCGCCAGTACCAACAAATTTAATTGGTTTTTCTACAACCGAACGAATTGATAACGCAGCACCACCACGAGTATCACCATCCAATTTTGTCAATACAACACCAGTGAAATCAAGACGGTCGTTGAATTCTTTAGCTGTATTCACTGCATCTTGACCTGTCATTGAGTCAACAACAAACAAGATTTCTTGAGGATTGATAGCAGCCTTAATAGCAGCGATTTCGGTCATCATTTGCTCGTCGACAGCAAGACGACCAGCGGTATCGATAATCACTACATCGCGACCCTCACGTTTAGCATGAGCAATAGCATTTTGAGCAATTTCGATAGGGTTTTTATTCTCAATTTCAGAATATACAGGCACATTGATTTGCTCACCAAGCACGCGCAATTGCTCAATCGCAGCAGGACGATAAACGTCGCACGCTACCAACAAAGGATTTTTACCTTGTTTAGATTTGAGCATATTAGCCAATTTGCCTGAGAAAGTAGTCTTACCCGAACCTTGAAGACCACTCATCAAAACAATAGCAGGTTGACCAGCTTGCGACTTCACGTTCAACGCAACATTTTCGCCACCCATCAAACGAGCAAGTTCATCATGGACAATTTTCACCATCATTTCTTGAGGTTTCACCGCAAGAAGCACATTTTGTCCAAGAGCTTTAGTCTTAACTTCGTCAGTGAAAGTTTTCGCAACTTTATAGTTTACGTCGGCATCAAGAAGAGCTTTACGCACATCTTTCAAAGTTTCAGCCACGTTGATTTCAGTAATTTTACCTTGACCTTTAAGGATTTTAAAAGAACGCTCAAGGCGTTCGCTCAATGATTCAAACATATTTAATGTATATTGTTTAGAGTTTAGAGTTTAATGTAAAGAGACGCAACGTGCGTGTCAGTTAACCACAAGGCGTGTACTTAAAAAAAAAGACGCTAAGCATAGCGTCTCTACTGTAGAGCGGAAGACGGGGCTCAAACCCGCGACCCTCAGCTTGGAAGGCTAATGCTCTATCAACTGAGCTACTTCCGCAATTTTCTTCGAAAATTGCGAGATTCTTGCTATGCTCGGCATAATCAAAGTAAACTTTGCTTCTGCTCTCGCTTATCGCAAAAATTCCGCTTTTTGAAGTTTGTGGGCAGTGATGGATTCGAACCACCGAAGTCGAAAGACAGCTGAGTTACAGTCAGCCCCATTTGGCCACTCTGGTAACTGCCCATTACCACAATTCGAGTCATCCCCGATTTGCGAGTGCAAAGTTACAACAATTATTTGATATTACCAAATATTTTTACCATTTTTAACGCAGTAACTGCACCTTCTACTCCTTTATTGCCTAAACAACCACCTGCACGGTCAGTTGCTTGTTGCATAGTAAGCGTAGTTAATACACTGAAAATCACTGGACAATCAGCTTCTGCATTCACTTGTGTAATGCCCTGTGTAACGCCTTGACAAACGTAATCGAAGTGAGGTGTATCACCTTGAATTACGCATCCGATGACGATAATTGAGGCATATTTTCCTGTTTTTTGGAGTTTAGATGCAGCAAAAGTGAGTTCAAAAGTTCCAGGAACGTGGAAAATTTCTACATTTTTTTCCGAAATTCCGTTTGCAATGAATGTTTCTACTGCGCCATCACAAAGGGCGTGAGTTACATTATCGTTCCAATCTGCAACTACGATTGCAAATTTTTTGCCTGCCAATTCCTCTGCGGTAGGCAAAGTATTAGCATCATATTCTGAAAGGTTGTGATATTTTGTAGCCATTTTTAAGAGTTGAGAATTAAGAGTTGAGAATTGAGAGTTGAGAATTGAGAGTTGAAAATTTTAATTCTTAATTGTTAATTGAAAAGAGGGGTGACTCGAAAAGCCATCCCTCTTTTTTATCATCGTATAAGAATCAAGATAGAGGACTTGCTCCCTGCTCCTTGCTCCTTATTCCTTTATTATTGATTTGCTTGGCAACGTTCGATGCGTTTGTCCATCTCCATTGCGAGTTGAGAATCGAAATAAACCGATTTAATTGTTTGGTAGCATTTTTCTGCTTTAGCCCATTCGCCCATTGACTCGTAAGCGATACCTGCTTTGTTGAGTGCACGTGGAGCAGTAAGTTTATTTTCGATAGCACCAGCTTTTTCGAAATATTTAACAGCAGCTTGTGCATCACCTTTAGCTACGTAGCAGTCGCCAACCAAAGTGATAGCAGCAGGTTCCATGTTGACAGAAGCTGCACTAAATTTGTTCAAATAAGAGATAGCTTCGTCATAGTTACCGAGTTTGTATTCGCAAACGCCTGCATAGAAAGCAGCGAGATTTGATTGTTCTGTAACGCCATAGTTGTCCATGATTTCGATGAAACCTTCGTTCACGCCATCACCATTAAGAGCAAGAGCGAAAGAATCGAGTTCGAAATAACGAACTGCAGCAGCCATTTTATCGCCAGCTTCTACGTTTTTAGGAGCTACATAACCATTGAAAAACCATACGATAGCAGCAGCAACTACAGCAACTACGCATAGACCTATAACCAAGTTTTTGCGGTTATTTTCAATAAATTGTTCAGTTTTAGAGAGTGCTTGTTCTACATTTTGCAACTCATCTGGTTCTTGTTGAATGTTTTTGTTTGACATAGTTATTTTTGTTTTTTTGTTATTATTTTATAGTTGAAATACTACTTTCACAATTTAGCGTGCAAAGTTACAAAAAAAAGTTGAATTTCGAGCACCTATTTATCTATTTTTTTATAGAGATAGCTCTTTTCTCTGTTTTATTGTACAGAATAATATTTTTAAGGAAAAGAGAAGGTTACTTTATAGTATATTTATCATATGTTTATAGTATATTTATCCTATATTTATAGTATGTTTATAGTATGTTGTAGATATGGTGAAATTTAAGATAGAGTTTTTTTGTAAATATTTTGTAGTTTGAAAATTTATGCTTATTTTTGTAGATTAAAATTTATGGTAATATGATTGAGATTGAACGTAAATATTTAGTTGTAAACGAGCACTATAAGAATGGTATTCCGATTCGTATATCGCAAGGCTATATCTGTAGCGAGGAGAATCGCGTGGTCCGTGTACGTATAAAAGGCAAAAGGGCTTATATAACAATAAAAAATGCTACTATTGGGTTTGCCAGAAATGAATATGAATATGAAATTCCGGTTGCAGATGCTGAGGCTATGCTACAGAATACTTGCCAACAACCTATTATTGACAAGACGCGTTATGTTGTGGAACATGTGGGTTTCAAATGGGAAGTTGATGAGTTTCATGGCGATAATGAGGGTCTCGTAGTTGCAGAAATTGAATTGGAAGATAAGGATGAGGTGTTTGAATTGCCTGACTTCGTAGGAGAAGAGGTTACGGGTGATGCACGATATTACAATGCTTGTTTGTTTAAAAATCCTTATAAAAATTGGTAAAATATAAAAAACAGAAGAACTCAAGAACATAAATTACAATTTCTATAAACATAAATTACCAGAAATTAACCATAAATGTTTTTGTGAATAATTAATGAAGATTTATGTTCGAATTAAATTATGTTTTTATGTTATTTTGTCTTCAATTAAAACAAAATTATATGAAAAAGGTACTATTTTATCTCGCTGCAATTATGCTATTTGTAGCATGTACGCCGAAAAGTAGCATCAATGGTAATATTGCTGATGCGGAAGGCAAGACTATTTATTTAGAGCAGACAGGGCTAACAGCTACTACTCTGCTTGATTCGGCTAAATTGGATGCGAAAGGAGGTTTTAGTTTCGTAGTTGAAACGCCACAATATCCTGAGTTCTACCGCGTGCGCATTGAAGGCCAGTCGGTTGTATTCGCAATGGATTCTGTAACTACAAAGATTGATATTAAGGGATCGGCTAAAGATTTAAATAATGCGAGTATAAGTGGTTCGGATGCTTCTCTTGACATTCAACGCCTCCGCAATTCAAACTTCGAACTTCAACGCGTAGCTATTGAGGGTGATACGGCTAAAGTGGCTCAAATGCTTGCTGCACACAAGCGTTTGGCACAAGAAATTGTACTTACTAATCCTCGTTCGACAGCAGCATATTACGCTATAAATCAGACAATAAAAGGGGCTTACTATATGACTCCTTACAACAGAGAGGACCTTCCATTTTGGAATGCGGTGGCTACTGCGTGGGACTTGCATTATGGTGAATATGAGCGCGCTAAAGAGTTGAAACAAAATGTGCTTTTGGCTATCAGCCAACAACGTAATAGTGAACTCTCGGCTCAACAATTAGTGGAAAATATCACAGAAGAGGGCTTTATCGAAATCACATTGCCTAACCGCATTGGCGAGACTACACGATTGTCGGACTGCGTAGGTAAAGTAGTGCTCATAGATTTCTCGGCATACGCTATGGAACAAGCCGCAGCCCATACTTTGTTTTTGAGAGAGTTGTATGCTACATACAATGAATTAGGTTTGGAAATATTCCAAGTATCGTTCGATGCAGACAAACTACTCTGGTTGGAACAGACACGCAATATACCATGGATTTGCGTGCGCGACGAGGCATCGGTGCAATCGACACTATTGGCAACATACAACATAAGCGAATTACCTACCTTCTTCTTAATGGACAAAGAAGGTAACATCATCGGTCGCTACAACCACGAGGATGTAGAGAAAGAAATCAACCGCCTCACAAAGTAAAAGCTTTTATTTTAACATAAGTACAAATTTTATGTTGATAGGTTTATAAAGTTATTTTGTATTTTTAACATTTTGCAAGTATAATTACTTTTTTCAGGTACAAGCCCTAAATCATAAATTACTCTTTACTATTTACTTATTAATGACAAGGCTTGTACTAAAAAAACAATGTAACCAACAGAAACTAAACAAAACAACCAAACCATTTGTCTAATAAATAAATTATGTACTTATGTTTAAAAAAATAGAATATATACTCTCAACTTTGTTTGATGCTTGGGGAGTTGCTCGTGTTGAGCCGATTGAAGAGGAAATTGAGCACTTGAATGAGTGGATTAGTCAAGGACATCACGGCGAGATGCAATATATGGCACGCAATATTGAGATGCGAGCTAATCCGCAAGAATTATTGCCAGAGGCTCGGTCGATGATTATGGTATTGATGAACTACTACCCGAGAGAATGGCAACCAAAAGAGAGTCCACAAATCTCTGCATACGCCTACAGCAATGATTATCACCATATTGTGAAGTCGAAATTGACATCTTTGGCTGAAGATATAAACAAAGTAATACCTCATCAATATGCCGTATTTTGTGATTCGGCACCTGTGATGGAACGGGCTTGGGCAATGCGCGCGGGATTAGGATGGATTGGTAGGAATGGTATGTTGGTCAATCCAGAGTTTGGCACATTCACATTCATCGGCACACTTATTACTACACTTGAATTAAAGCCAAACACACCAATGGAAAATCGGTGTGGTACGTGTATGAAATGCGTAGAGGCTTGTCCAACAAAAGCTATACTTAAAAATAAAACTATTGATGCGCGACGTTGCCTTTCGTATCAAACAATAGAAAAGCGTGGGGAAATAGATGAAGAATTGAGAGAATTAGCTGGCAATACCCTCTATGGATGCGACCGTTGTCAGTTGGCATGCCCATGGAATAGGTTTGCGCATCCACACAATCACCCCGAATTAGAACCTATTGAAGGTATTTTCGACATAGATTGGGCATCAATGACTCGCTCAGAATTCAACCACCAACTAAAATTCAGCCCAATGCAACGCGCTGGATTGAAAAAAATAAAAGATAGATATAAGCAGATAATTGAGCGTTGAAACTTTGCTCCGTAATAAAATGTACTCCGTTATACTACTGATATATATTGCTATTTTGCTTGGTGTCAGTCATCTGACATCACGAGGCAGCACATCTAACGAGACCTTTTTTTCTGCTAACCACCGCTCGCCATGGTACGTAGTAGCCTTTGGAATGATTGGAGCATCGATTAGTGGCATAAGTGTAGTATCAGTACCAGGCATGGTCACCAACACAGGATGGACTTACCTACAAACTTGCCTCGGTTTCTTTTTTGGCTATATCGCTGTGGCATATATATTACTACCACTATACTATCGTCTGAAACTCACATCTATATACGAATATCTCAACACTCGTTTTGGTTCTTCTTCATACCACACCGGATCTATGTTTTTCGTTATAGCCAAAATGGTCTCATCTGCGACAAAATTATATATCGCTGTACTTGTATTGCAACATTTTATATTCTCACAATGGAACATACCTTTTTGGCTTACAGTAATAATCTGTGTTGCCATAATTTGGCTCTACACCCATCGTGCAGGAATTAAGACTATCGTGTGGACCGACACACTGCAAACCCTATTTTTCATCATCGCCATCAGTATAATGTGCTACGAAGCATGGAAACTAAATGCACAATGTACAATGCACAATACACAGTTTTCAACTCTAAAACTTCTTCTATTCAGCGATACAACCACTACTTTTGTTTTTGACAACCTACGTTCGACACAATACTTTTGGAAACAATTCATTAGCGGCATATTTATCGTCATTGTGATGACAGGATTAGACCAAGATATGATGCAAAAAAATCTTACATGTCGCACACTACACGAAAGTCAGAAGAACATGTTGAGTTATGGTATTGCTTTCTTACCTATCAATTTCATACTTCTCCTTTTAGGCTCATTGATAGTAATTTATGCACAACGGACTGGCATCACACTACCTACTGGACCAGACAAAATTATGCCTATGGTAGCTTCAACTATCATGTCGCCTATAGCTGGTATATGTTTCGTTTTGGGTATTATATCTGCATCATTTTCAAGTGCCGACTCTGCCCTCACATCAATCACTACTACCCTAACAGTTGACATATTGGGCAATAAAAACAACCAAAATCACCGTCAATGGCTCCATCTCGCTGTATGTGCGCTATTTGCTTTAATCGTAATACTTTTCGGTTACACCCAAAATCGTTCTATCATCGACACTATATATACCATCGTGGGCTACGCCTACGGACCACTGCTTGGACTATTTACATTCGGACTATTCACACGCTATCAAGTACGCGACCGCTTAGTACCTATAGTAGCCTTAGCATCACCCATACTTTGCTACATAATAAATACCCTCACAACTAATTATTTCAACTACAAATGGGGATATGAATTACTACTACTTAATGGGATTATCACCTTCATCGGACTATTTATTATAAGGAATAAAGAATTAAAAAAAATAAAAATCCACCAATAATTAATACTAACAACTAATCACTATATAAAATGCACATAAGCTCATCTGAGTTCGTAATATCGAACACTGACTACAAACGCTGTCCAGAAGGACGCCTCCACGAATTTGCTTTCATCGGCCGAAGCAACGTAGGTAAATCATCACTCATCAACATGCTTCTACAACATCCCGATTTAGCAAAAACATCGTCAAAACCGGGAAAAACCCTATTGATAAATCACTTTTTAGTCAACAAACAATGGTATATTGTCGACCTTCCTGGCTATGGCTATGCTCGTGCCTCTAAAGAGCAACGTCGCAAATTACGTGCTATCATTGATGGATATATCCTCTTTCGTCCACAACTTACCAACCTATTCGTACTAATCGATTGTCGCCACGAACCACAACAAATCGACGTTGAATTTATGCGCTGGTTAGGCGAATCAGGCATACCCTTCTCTATCGTTTTCACTAAAGCCGATAAATTGAGCCACTCGCGTCTCATGTCGAATATCGAAAACTACAAAAACGAACTTCTCAAAGAATGGGAAGCACTCCCTCCAATGTTCATCACATCATCAGAAAAAGCCCAAGGTCGCGACGAACTCCTCGACTACATCGAAAACATCATGCGCCAAGTAGATGAAGAAGAAAAAGAAGATAACTTATAAATAAGAAAAAAGACTGAGCTCACATAAACACTACGTCTATAACAACAAAATAAAAAAGGATATGTTAAATTTAAACATACCCTTTTTTATTACAAAAAAATTGAAACAATAAACAAACCTAATATGTTACTTATTACACTAACGTTTCACCTGTGAAATCTATACCCATTGGGGATTGGAAAATGCGGAGACCGAAGATTGGGAGCATTGCAAAAACATGCTCAAATACTTCAGATTGTAGTTGTTCGTATGGAATCCAGGCTGTGCCATCTGAGAAAAAATATAGCTCGAGCGGTAAACCTTGAGCTGTTGGCTGCAACTGACGCACCATAATAGTCATGCCCTGATTGACATGCGGATGATTACGCAAATACTTCTCTAAATAGTTACGGAATATATGCAAATTAACAGGGAATCCATCAACACGCTCTACCCCGTCAAGCCAACCTTTTGCTTCAAATTCTTTCATCTGATTTTCGGTACAAAATTGGATTGAACGCATATCAATATAAACAGCACGCTTAACACGACGACCTCCACTTTCTTGCATTCCTCGCCAATTTTGAAACGAGTCACTCACAAGTGCATAAGGGGGAATTGTAGTTATTGTTTTATCCCAGTTTTGTACTTTCACTGTAGTAAGACTTACTTCTATAACATCACCATCAGCTCCATATTTAGGCATAGCAATCCAATCACCAGGACGAAGCATATCATTCATTGTTAATTGTACTCCAGCTACAAGCCCAACAATCATATCTTTAAACACCAACATCAATACTGCAGCAGAAGCACCAAGAGCAGTAAGAATATAACCCGGATTTTTATTGATTAAAATACTTACTACGATAATCAAAGCTACACAAACTACAATAATTTTCAACATCTGATAAACACTTTGCAATGAGTGATTCTTTAAACGTTCATGATGCAAAGATAAATCATACAATGACGAAAGGAATGTACAAATCAATTTAGCGACAACGGCTACAAGATAGATATAATTAACTCGTAATACAAAATCAAGCACCTCGCTACCCTCCACAAATATAATAGGCAGTAAAACTGCTAACAATATGGGTGGAATCAAACGCGACATGTCTTTGAACATTGAGTCATTTAACATTATTTCATCCCATTCGAAATTTGTTTTATGCGTCACTTTTCGCATTGTTGGTATGACCAATCGACGAAATATTAAATCAACAAAATATATTACAGATACTAAACATATAACCGCAATAGTCCAATAAAGCCATTCATGCGCCAAAACAGGCATACCCAAATCTGATAACCAATGTAAAATAGTTGTATTCATATTTTTATAATTTTATTTTTATCAAAACACACAATGAGAATGTGTATCATGATATGGTGGTTTTCTTGCTTGAAGGTTGCTTGTACCTTGCTTAATGGTTAAGCAAAAGAACACACAACGAGAGTGTGTATTTTTCAAATATAAATTATTCTATTATTTTGCAAAGATACAAAAAAATCCTCTTACTCGACAAACGAATAAGAGGATTTTATTATGATAGTTACTTATTAGTTCATTTCTTCTGTAACTTCGAGATCCGTTACGTTACGGCTTGCTTCAGACATACGTTCGTACTCATCGCGAGAAGCAACAAACAAGTGATCGTATTCACGAAGACCTGTACCTGCAGGAATCTTATGTCCAACGATAACGTTTTCTTTCATACCTTCGAGGCGGTCAACTTTACCATTGATTGCAGCTTCGTTCAATACTTTTGGAGTTTCTTGGAACGATGCAGCCGACATGAACGATTGAGTTTGAAGAGCTGCACGTGTGATACCTTGAAGCATTTGAAGTGAAGTTGCAGGCATAGCATCACGTGTTTCTACTGTGCGCATATCGCGGCGTTTAAGAGCCGAGTTTTCGTCACGAAGTTTACGTGCTGTTACGATTTGACCTGCCATAAAGTTTGTAGAATCACCAGCATCGGTAACAACTTTTTTGCCCCAGATACGGTCGTGTTCTTCCATAAACTCTATTTTGTCAACTACTTGTCCTTCGAGGAAACGAGTATCACCAGCATCTGCAATTTGTACTTTACGCATCATTTGGCGTACGATAACTTCGAAGTGTTTATCGTTGATTTTCACACCTTGGAGACGATAAACGTCTTGTACTTCGTTCACGATATACTCTTGAACAGCAGTAGGACCTTTAATTGCCAAGATATCAGAAGGAGTGATAGCACCGTCAGAGAGTGGAGTACCTGCGCGTACGTAGTCACCATCTTGAACAAGAATTTGTTTTGACAATTGTACGAGGTATTTTTTCTCTTCACCAGTACGCGATGTAAGGATGATTTCGCGGTTACCACGTTTGATTTTACCGAATGAGATTTCGCCATCGATTTCAGCTACAACAGCTGGGTTAGATGGGTTACGAGCCTCAAACAACTCGGTAACACGTGGAAGACCACCGGTGATGTCACCTGCTTTACCTACGGCACGTGGGATCTTAACAATCAAATCACCAGGTTTAACTTTTTGTTTAGCATCAACTACCAAGTGAGCACCTACTGGGAGGTTGTATGTTTTGAGTACATTACCAGCTTTATCAACAATTTGAGCTGCAGGAGCTTTAGTTTTGTCTTTAGACTCAGTAATGATTTTTTCCAAAAGACCTGTAGTTTCGTCAGATTCTACTTTATAAGTTGAACCTTCAACCATAGATTCGAATTGAACAGAACCAGCAACCTCAGAAACGATAACTGCGTTGAATGGGTCCCATTCACAAATCTTATCACCTTTCTTGATATCAGAACCAGCAGGGATGAAGAGTTTAGAACCGTAAGGGATATTTTGTGTTGTAAGTGCGATACCTGTGTTGTGGTCGATAATACGAGCCTCTGCCAAACGTCCTACAACTACTTGATATTTGTTGCCTGTTGCATCTTCTGCATCTACTGTACGAAGTTCGTCGATTTCGAGGCGACCATCGTATTTAGATGTAATACCATTGTCAACAGCGATATTCGAAGCCACACCACCGACGTGGAATGTACGAAGTGTCAACTGTGTACCTGGCTCACCAATAGATTGTGCAGCGATAACACCAACAGCTTCACCTTTGTTAACCATACGGCCTGTAGCAAGGTTACGTCCGTAACATTTAGCACAAACACCGTGACGAGCTTCACAAGTGAGCACTGAACGAATTTCAACGCGTTCAATTGGTGATTTTTCGATACGTTTAGCAGCAGATTCGATGATCTCTTCGCCAGCAGCAACGATAAGGTCGCCTGTAAGTGGGTCGATAACATCGTGAACTGAAACACGACCAAGAATACGTTCGTAGAGAGAAGCAACAACCTCTTCGTTGTTTTTGATTTCGGTTGCTACAAGACCACGCAATGTACCACAATCCTCTTCAGTAATGATAACGTCGTGAGAAACGTCAACGAGACGACGAGTGAGGTAACCAGCATCGGCTGTTTTCAACGCCGTATCGGCAAGACCTTTACGCGCACCGTGAGTAGAGATAAAGTACTCCAACACGCTAAGACCTTCTTTAAAGTTAGCCAAGATAGGGTTTTCGATAATTTGACCGCCTTCTGCACCTGCTTTTTGAGGTTTAGCCATCAAACCACGCATACCTGACAACTGACGAATCTGCTCACGAGAACCACGGGCACCAGAATCCAACATCATATATACAGAGTTAAAACCTTGGTTGTCGCCTGAGAGTTGTTTCATTACGACATTTGTCAATTCGCTGTTAACACGAGTCCAAGTGTCGATAATTTGATTATAACGTTCGTTATTAGTGATATAACCCATGTTATAATCGTTCATAATATTTTCTACCTCTTCGTAACCAGAGTTAACGAGAGCTTCTTTTTCTTCTGGGATGATAACGTCGGCCAAGTTGAATGACAAACCACCACGGAACGCCATTTGATAACCGAGATTTTTGATATCATCGAGGAATTTTGCTGTACGAGCCACACCGCAAGTTTCGATTACGCGACCGATAACGTTACGAAGTGATTTTTTAGACAACAATTCGTTGAGATAACCACACTCTTTTGGTACAAATTTGTTAACGATAACACGACCAACAGTAGTTTCTTCGATCAAACGTGTCACGAAGTTACCATCTTTATCTACATCTTGTGTACGTACAGAGATGATAGCGTGGATATCTACTGCACCTTCGTTGTAAGCAATTTCAACCTCTTCTGGAGAATAGAATTTCAAGCCCTCACCTTTCACACCTTTACGTGCTTTAGTAATATAGTAAAGACCAAGAACCATATCTTGAGAAGGGACTGTAATAGGCGAACCGTTAGCAGGGTTGAGGATGTTATGAGAAGCAAGCATAAGCATTTGAGCTTCAAGAACAGCCTCATTACCAAGTGGGAGGTGAACCGCCATCTGGTCACCGTCGAAGTCGGCGTTGAACGCAGTACAAGAAAGTGGGTGAAGTTGAATTGCTTTACCTTCGATCATCTTAGGTTGGAATGCTTGAATACCAAGACGGTGAAGGGTCGGAGCACGGTTGAGCAATACAGGGTGACCTTTCATCACGTGTTCGAGGATATCCCAAACCACTGGGTCTTTGCGGTCGATGAATTTTTTAGCAGACTTAACTGTTTTTACAATACCACGTTCGATGAGTTTACGAATGATAAATGGTTTGTAGAGCTCAGCAGCCATATCTTTTGGAAGACCGCACTCGTGCATTTGCAATTCTGGACCTACGACGATAACCGAACGAGCTGAATAGTCAACACGTTTACCGAGGAGGTTTTGACGGAAACGACCTTGTTTACCTTTCAAACTATCTGTCAAAGATTTCAAAGGACGGTTAGAGTCAGTCTTCATTGCGTTAGATTTGCGTGAGTTGTCAATCAATGAATCGACAGCCTCTTGCAACATACGTTTTTCGTTACGAAGAATAACTTCTGGTGCTTTGATTTCGATGAGACGTTTGAGACGGTTGTTACGGATGATAACACGGCGATACAAGTCGTTCAAATCAGAAGTTGCGAAACGACCACCATCAAGTGGCACGAGTGGACGCAATTCTGGTGGAATAACTGGCAACGTTTTGAGAATCATCCATTCAGGACGGTTGCGGTGACGAGCAGCACGGAACGATTCGATAACATTCAAACGTTTCAAAGCTTCAGCTTTACGTTGTTGTGATGTATCTGTATTTGCTTTATCACGCAATTCGTATGAAAGTTTGTCCAAATCAAGGTTACGAAGCATATCATAGATAGCTTCAGCACCCATTTTACAGATAAACTTATTAGGGTCTGTATCTTCGAGGAATTGGTTGTTACGATCCTTTTCGTACAACATATCCATCAACTCCATGTAACGGTCTTCTTCGATAAGTTCACCTACAGCAACACCTTCAACACCTTCAAGAACACCTGTTTGGAGGATAATATATTTTTCGTAATAGATAATGGCATCTAATTTCTTAGATGGCATACCAAGGAGGTAACCAATTTTGTTAGGAGTAGAACGGAAGTACCAAATGTGGGCTACTGGCACAACGAGTTGGATGTGACCAGAACGTTCACGACGTACTTTCTTTTCAGTTACTTCTACACCACAACGGTCGCAGACAATACCTTTATAACGGATACGTTTGTATTTACCGCAATGGCATTCGTAGTCGCGGCATGGACCAAAAATGCGCTCGCAGAACAAACCATCGCGTTCAGGTTTGTAAGTACGATAGTTGATAGTTTCAGGTTTCAAAACCTCACCGTATGACGCCTCAAGAATCTCTTCTGGAGAAGCCAAACCGATAGTGATTTTACTGAAATTAGTTTTTACTTTATTATCTCTTCTAAAAGCCATAGTCTTTTATTATGATAGTGGGAACAACTATAAATCTTTACCTCACGGGATGAAGATTTATAGTTTCCCGTTTTATTAAACTCTTATTGGGTATTACTCTAAATTAACGCTAAGTCCAAGACCTTGCAACTCATGCAACAATACGTTGAGAGACTCAGGGATACCTGCTTGTGGCATAGGTTCGCCTTTAACGATAGCCTCATAAGCACGAGCACGACCCATAACGTCGTCAGACTTAACTGTCAAGATTTCTTGAAGGATGCTTGATGCACCGAATGCTTCAAGTGCCCAAACCTCCATCTCTCCGAAACGTTGACCACCAAATTGAGCTTTACCACCCAATGGTTGTTGAGTAATGAGAGAGTAAGGACCAATAGAACGAGCGTGCATTTTATCATCAACCATGTGACCGAGTTTCAAGAAGTAAGTCACACCAACTGTTGCTGGTTGGTCGAAACGTTCACCAGTACCACCATCGTAGAGGTAAGTTTTACCATAACGAGGAACACCAGCTTTATCACACCATTCGTTAAGATCATCGATATCAGCACCATCAAAGATAGGAGTAGCAAATTTAACTCCAAGTTCTTTACCTGCCCAACCAAGTACAGCTTCGAAAATCTGGCCAAGGTTCATACGAGAAGGCACACCAAGTGGGTTCAAACAGATATCTACTGGAGTACCATCAGCGAGGAATGGCATATCTTCTTGACGAACAACTTTAGAAACGATACCTTTGTTACCGTGACGACCCGCCATTTTGTCACCAACACGTATTTTACGTTTTTTAGCAACATAAACTTTTGCAAGTTGAAGAATTCCTGAAGGAAGTTCATCTCCAATAGTGAGGTTGAATTTAGCACGTTTAAGTTGAGCATCAAGTTCTTTAACTTTACGCAAGTAATTAGTAATGATATCACGAATCATTTCATTACGGTGTGCATCTGTTGTCCATTTAGTCAATTGCACTGTATTGAAATCAATCTCGTTCAATACTTTTTGTGTGAATTTATTACCACGTGGGATAATATCAACACCCATAAAGTCTTTCACGCCTTGAGATGTTTTACCATTGATGGTAGCAACCAATTTCTCGATTAACAAAGCTTTCAATGCCGCAACTTCTTGATTGAAGTTTTCATCCATACGGTCGAGTACTTCTTTATCTGAGATACGATCTTTACGAGTTTTGATTGCTTTACAATACAACTCTTTGCCGATAATCACACCACGAAGAGATGGAGAAGCTTTAAGAGATGCATCTTTAACGTCACCTGCTTTATCACCGAAGATAGCACGAAGGAGTTTTTCTTCTGGAGTTGGGTCTGTTTCTCCTTTTGGTGTGATTTTACCAATGATAATATCACCTGGAACAACGTGAGCACCAATACGAATTATACCATTTTCGTCAAGGTTGCGAGTTGCATCTTCACTTACGTTAGGAATATCAGATGTAAGTTCCTCTGCGCCACGTTTAGTTTCACGTACTTCAAGTGAATATTCACTTACGTGAACTGAAGTAAAGATATCTTCACGAACGATACGTTCGTTAAGCACGATGGCATCCTCATAGTTGTAACCTTTCCAAGGAATATATGCCACTTTAAGGTTACGTCCAAGAGCCAATTCACCGTTTTGTGTTGAATAACCTTCAGTGAGGATTTGGCCTTTGATTACTTTATCTCCTTTACGTACGATTGGACGAAGGTCAATAGTTGTATCTTGGTTAGTACGCATAAATTTAGGCAATTTATACTCCTTAACCGAATCAACAAAGCTTACGAACTCTTCATCATCAGTACGATCATAATTAATACGGATTACAGAAGCGTCAACAAATTCAACAACGCCATCGCCTTCTGCCATAATTTGAGTACGAGAGTCACGAATCATTTGACCTTCGATGCCTGTACCCACGATAGGAGCTTCAGAACGAAGCAATGGAACTGCTTGACGCATCATGTTAGATCCCATCAACGCACGGTTCGCGTCATCGTGCTCCAAGAATGGAATCAAAGCAGCTGCAATAGAAGCAATCTGTTGTGGAGCAACGTCCATCATTTTCACTTCTGTTGGAGCAACAAGTGGGAAGTCAGCCTCAAGACGTGCTTTAACTTTGCTACGAATGAATGTACCATCTTCGTTCAAAGGAGCATTACCTTGAGCTACTACCAAGTCTTCTTCTTCCTCAGCTGTCAAGTAAACAACATCATCATTGTTAAGGTTTACTTTACCATCTTCTACTTTACGATAAGGAGTAGAGATGAAACCAAGGTCGTTGATTTTTGCATAGATACACAAAGAAGAAATCAAACCGATGTTTGGACCCTCTGGTGTTTCAATCGGACAAAGACGACCATAGTGAGTATAGTGAACGTCACGAACCTCGAAACCTGCACGATCACGAGAAAGACCACCAGGACCAAGAGCTGACAAACGACGTTTGTGAGTGATTTCTGCCAATGGGTTAGTTTGGTCCATGAATTGAGACAATGCATTAGTACCAAAATAAGTGTTGATGACAGAAGAAATAGTTTTAGCATTGATAAGGTCAACTGGAGTAAATACCTCATTATCGCGAACATTCATACGCTCACGGATAGTACGAGACATACGTGCCAAACCAACGCCAAATTGATTATATAATTGTTCTCCAACAGTACGCACGCGACGGTTGCTCAAGTGGTCAATATCGTCAACGGTTACTTTAGAGTTGATAAGTTGAATAAGGTGTTTGATAATCTCAATGATGTCTTCGCGAGTAAGCACGCGAACATCCATGCTTGTAGTGAGATTAAGTTTTTTATTGATACGGTAGCGACCTACTTCGCCCAAGTCGTAACGTTTTTCAGAGAAGAACAAGCCATTGATAACCTCACGAGCTGTTTGGTCATCGGCAGGTTCAGCGTTACGCAATTGACGATAGATATGCAACACAGCTTCACGCTCAGTGTTAGAAGGGTCTTTTTGAAGAGTATTATAAATAATTTGATACTCTGTCATATTTTGATCTTCTTTGTGAAGAAGGATAGTTTGGCTACCAGAATCGATGATTGGTTGAATGTGAGCTTTTGTCAATTCAGTTTCACGTTCAATAATCACTTCAGTACGTTCAACAGTAACAACCTCACCAGTAGCTTCATCAACGAAGTCTTCTACACGTGGTTTAACAACACGAGCAGCAAGTTGACGACCAACAACACGGTTAAGGTTAGTTTTGTTTACTTTAACCTCTTCAGCAAGACCGAAAGTTTCGAGGATATCTTTATCTGTTTCGTAACCAATTGCACGCAACAAAGTAGTTACAGGCAATTTTTTCTTACGGTCGATATATGCATACATGACATTATTAATGTCAGTTGCAAATTCAATCCAAGAACCACGGAAAGGAATGATACGAGCTGAATAAAGTTTAGTACCATTAGTGTGTACACTTTGACCAAAGAATACACCAGGAGAACGGTGCAATTGACAAACGATTACACGTTCAGCACCATTTATGACGAAAGTACCCTTATCAGTCATGTATGGGATAGGTCCCAAATATACATCCTGAATAACGGTATCAAAATCTTCATGATCAGGGTCAGTACAATAAAGTTTAAGTTTAGCCTTCAAAGGCACACTATAAGTAAGACCACGACGAAGACATTCTTCAATAGTATAACGAGGTGGCTCGATGTAATAATCGAGAAATTCAAGAACGAAATTATTGCGGGTATCAGCAATTGGGAAGTTTTCAGCAAAAACTTTATACATACCCTCATTCTTCCTATGCTCAGTAGCAGTATCTAATTGGAAGAAATCCCTAAACGATTTGAGTTGAACTTCAAGAAAGTCAGGATAAGGAAACTGACTTTTCACAGAAGCGAAACTAACTCTCTGATTGTTAGTATTTAAAGACATGAGTATAAGAATATTTGTTGAACTTAGTGAATTATACGTAAAAAGGTTTAGAGTCCCTTTTTATCGGGATTCTAAACCATATTTCCTGATTGAACAGGAGAAGTTTATTACTTAAGTTCAACTTCAGCGCCTGCTTCAGTAAGTTGTTTTTTAAGAGCTTCAGCTTCGTCTTTAGTAACGCCTTCTTTAACTGTTGAAGGAGCACCGTCAACCATATCTTTAGCTTCTTTCAAGCCAAGACCTGTAAGTTCTTTAACCAATTTAACTACAGCAAGTTTGTTTGCACCAGCTGATTTCAAGATTACGTCGAAAGAAGTTTTTTCTTCAACAGCTGCTTCAGCACCAGCAGCAGGACCAGCAGCAACAGCAACAGCTGCAGCAGCAGGTTCGATACCATATTCGTTTTTCAAGATTTCGGCCAACTCGTTAACCTCTTTAACGGTCAAGTTTACCAATTGTTCTGCAAAAGCTTTCAAATCTGCCATTGTAATAAATATTTAAATGTTTTGATTATTTGAATTAATTTAATAAAGATATTATCTTTCAGAGAGTGTTTTAAGAACTCCGTGAATTGTATTTCCTCCAGATTGGAGTGCAGAAATAACGTTCTTAGCAGGCGATTGGAGCAAGCCAATAACTTCGCCAATAAGTTCGTTTTTGCTCTTAATTGTAGCAAGAGCTTCGATTTGGTTTTCACCAATATAGAATGATTCTTCAACGTAAGCAGCTTTAAGAACTGGTTTCATGTTCTTTTTGTTGAAGTCCTTAATAAGTTTTGCAGGAGCATTACCAACATTAGAGAACAAAACAGCTGTATTAGCTTTCAAAGAACCGTAGAGTGGAGAAAAATCGCCTTCGAGTGATTCGAGTGCTTTAATCATCAACTTGTTTTTAACAACAAGCATTTTGATGTCATTTTTATAGCATTCTCTACGAAGTTCACTTACTTGCTCAGCATTCATACCTTGAGTTTCTGTAAGGTAGAAGTGAGAATATGAAGAAATAACTTCTTTAATTTGATCAATTACTATGCTTTTATCTTCCTTTTTCATACTTTCAGATTATTAGTTTTCATCAATAGATTTGGTGTCAACTTTAACACCTTTACTCATAGTTGTAGAAAGATAAATGCTCTTAACGTAAGTACCTTTAGCAGTAGCAGGTTTCAATTTCATGATAGTTGCCATGAACTCGCGCGCATTTTCAACGATTTTTTGTTCATCGAATGACACTTTACCGATAGAAGTGTGCACGATACCATATTTATCAACTTTGAAATCGATTTTACCTTGTTTTACTTCGCGTACTGCAGCAGCTACATCCATAGTCACTGTACCACTTTTTGGGTTTGGCATAAGACCACGAGGACCCAAAACGCGACCGAGAGCACCGATTTTACCCATGATAGCTGGCATAGTGATGATAACATCAATATCAGTCCAACCACCTTTGATTTTCTCGATATATTCATCAAGGCCAACGTAATCAGCGCCAGCAGCTTTAGCTTCAGCTTCTTTGTCAGGAGTACATAATGCAAGAACTCTTACTTCTTTACCTGTACCATTAGGCAATGATACCACGCCACGAACCATTTGGTTTGCTTTACGTGGGTCAACACCCAAGCGTACATCGATATCGACAGAGGCATCGAATTTGGTAGTAGTAATTTCTTTTACCAATTTTGCAGCTTCTTTGAGTGTATAAGCCTTTCCTGCTTCAATTTTTTCTAAAGCCAACTTTTGATTTTTTGTTAGTTTTCCCATTTCAATTGAAGTTTTAATGATTAACAATTAGGAAATTCGCCTTTAACAGCGATACCCATACTTCTCGCAGTTCCTGCTACCATTTTCATAGCAGCCCCAATTTCAAAGCAGTTCAAGTCAGGCATTTTATCTTCTGCGATAGCACGAACTTGTTCCCAAGTGATTTCAGCCACTTTTTTACGGTTAGGTTCTGCACTACCAGTTTTTGCTTTAGAAACTTCCAAAAGTTGGATTGCAACAGGTGGAGTTTTTACAACAAAAGTAAAAGATTTGTCTGCATAGTAAGTAATTACAACAGGCAATACCTTACCAGCTTTGTCTTGAGTTCTGGCATTAAACTGCTTACAGAATTCCATTATATTGATACCTTTAGAACCAAGTGCAGGTCCTACAGGAGGTGATGGGTTTGCAGCACCACCTTTGATTTGCAATTTAATAAATCCAGCAATTTCTTTTGCCATAATTTTTAATTTTTTTTTGTGTTAACAAAAAGGAACTTCTCTGAGATTCCCGTTTTTTCTTAATAGTTTCGGAGCGAATCAAATTCGTAACAAAATGATTTACTCTTTTTCTACTTGTGTAAAACCAAGCTCTACTGGAGTTTGACGTCCAAAGATTTTGACCATTACTTTCAGTTTCTTCTGTTCGTTGTTAACTTCTTCGATTACACCAGAAAAACCATTGAAAGGATCTGTAATAACTTTCACATTGTCGCCAATATAGAAAGGAGTCAAGATCTCTTCATCGGCATCAGCGATTTCATCAAAGAGGCCTAATATACGTTTCACTTCAGAGTCTCTTAGTGGTTCCGGTTGTTTTCCTACAGAAGCACCCAAGAAGCCAATGACGTTAGGAACGTTATCACGCAAGTGACCAGTCACCTCACCGTTCAATGCCGCTTCAACGAGGACATATCCTGGAAGATAACTGCGCTCTTTAACAACTTTTTTGCCATTACGTACAGAATACACCTTTTCAGTTGGAATCAAAACCTGAGATACATATTGACCAAGGTTTGAGTTTTTGATTTCTGCATCAATATACTCCTTTACCTTTGCCTCCTTGCCACTAACTGCACGAAGGACATACCATTTCTTTGCTGTCTCAGACATTTTTAATTCCTCCTAAAATTAAATGTATTTGTAAATTAATGACATAATGTTTTCGAAACCTAAATCCATAACCCAAACTACTAATGCGATAAGGAGGGAAGCTATCAAAACAACTACCGCACTATTAGTAAGCTCTTTACGAGTAGGCCATGAGGTCTTCTCAACAAGCTCAGTATAGGATTCTTTAAAATAGTTGATTAGTTTCATAATTTACAAATAGTTTTTAGCACGGGTCGAGAGGCTCGAACTCCCGACACCTGGTTTTGGAGACCAGTGCTCTACCAACTGAGCTAGACCCGTATTTCAAAAAGGAGCGGGATTGCGAAACGCTATCCCGTTTCCTTTTTATATTTTAATTCTTGTATTAGTCAAGAATAGCTGTGATTTGACCAGAACCTACTGTACGACCACCTTCACGGATAGCGAAACGAAGACCTTCGCTACATGCTACTGGGTAGATAAGTTGAACTGTGATTTCCAAGTTGTCACCTGGCATAACCATTTCAGTTCCTTCTGGAAGAGTGATTTCACCTGTTACGTCCAAAGTACGGATGTAGAATTGTGGACGATATTTGTTGTGGAATGGAGTGTGACGACCACCTTCTTCTTTTTTCAAGATATAAAC
>JAZOUT010000010.1:0-57788 GCA_045658305.1 Candidatus Aphodosoma sp.
TCTGATCTTAGCTGGACTAAAAAAATCAAACACCCATCTGAATTCACACAAATCGGTTCTGAAATCGAAGTTGTTGTTCTCGAAATCGACAAAGAAAACCGTCGCCTCAGCCTCGGTCACAAACAACTCGAAGAAAACCCATGGGATGTTTTCGAAACTATCTTCACTCCAGATAGCATCCACGAAGGTACTATCATCGAAATGCTCGACAAAGGTGCTGTAGTTGCTCTCCCTTACGGTGTTGAAGGCTTCGCTACTCCAAAACACCTTGTTAAAGAAGACGGTTCTAACGCTAAAGTTGACGAAAAACTCAGCTTCAAAGTAATCGAATTCAACAAAGAAGGCAAACGTATCATCCTTTCTCACAGCCGTATCCACGAAGATGTAGCTAAAGCTGCTGCTGAAGAAGCTGCTGCTGCTGAGAAAAAAGCTACTAAAGCTGCTAAAGAAGAAATGCCTGCTGTAGAAAAAACTACTCTCGGCGACATCGACGCTCTTTCTGACCTCAAAAATCAAATGATCGAAGATGCTAAAGCAGCTCTCGAAGCTAAAGAAAACAAATAATTAAGACGTAAATCTTAAATTATTATACACAACAACCGATTCACCTACAAAGTGAGTCGGTTGTTTTTTTATATAAATACTTGCAAAATAAAAAAACATTTACTACCTTTGCCCCTACAAACTCAATCAAATACCCTACACTATGAAAAAGACACTATTTCTAACAATCTTCACTCTACTACTTATAGGATGTTCAGCAACAAAAAAATCCACAAACTCAAACTCTTCTATCTCAAACACCCATCTCAAAGAAGATTCAACAACAAATTATACAACAGAAGAAATATACATAGATTATGTATACGAAGGAGAAATGCCTGAATTTCCTGGTCGTATAGCTGAATGTATGAAATTCATCAAAAAAAACATGCAATATCCCGCCGAAGCAATAAAAGAAGGTATCGAAGGACGAGTAATTTGTCAATTTACAGTAAAAACAGACGGAAGCATTGACAATATTATCATCCTAAAAAGTGATCATGAATCATTAAACGAAGAAGCCATTCGCATAATAAAAAGTATGCCCAAATGGATACCCGGCAAAAACAAAAACGGTGAAGTTGAAGATTGTAAATACACACTACCAATCATTTTCAAATTACCCCAATAACAAAAACGACCGATTCCCCCCCCAAGTGAATCGGTCGTTTTTTTATACTAACATTTTCCAAGCACAATCTTCTTTATCTCATTCAGCTTCAACAATGCCTCCACGGGCGTAAGATTGTCAATATTCAACCCCAATATCTCATCGCGCACTGCCTTAAGCACTGGGTCATCTAATTGGAACATACTGAGTTGCATGCCTTCTCGCACCGATGCTTTAGTCATATCTTTGCCCTCAACAATGGATTGTTTATTCTCTCGTTCGAGCATCTCCAACACCTCATTTGCTCTCTCTACCACCGAACGTGGCATACCTGCCATCTTAGCCACGTGGATACCGAAACTATGCTCACTGCCGCCACGCACCAATTTACGTAAGAATATCACTTTCTTATCTACCTCACGCACCGACACGTTGTAGTTTTTCACTCTCGCATACGACTTCTCCATTTCGTTCAATTCGTGATAGTGCGTTGCAAACAATGTCTTGGCTCTCACACCTTTGCGCTCATGGATATACTCCACTATCGCCCACGCTATCGAAATGCCGTCATACGTACTCGTACCACGACCCAATTCGTCGAACAACACCAAACTGCGGTCGGTCATATTGTTCAATATACTTGCCGCCTCGTTCATCTCTACCATGAAGGTCGAATCGCCTACACTGAGGTTATCGCTCGCGCCAACACGGGTAAATATCTTATCTACCACCCCTATGCGCGCGGCTTCGGCTGGCACATAACATCCCATTTGTGCCATCAACACTATCAATGCTGTCTGGCGCAACAATGCCGACTTACCCGCCATGTTCGGACCTGTAATCATCATCACTTGTTGTTTTTCACTATCAAGATACACATCGTTTGGCACATACGCCTCATCTATAGGCAGTTGTTTCTCAATCACAGGGTGACGACCTTGGCGAATGTCAACCACATTCTCATCCGTAATAACCGGACAGTTATATCTATTCTCGGCACTCACTCTCGCAAAGCCCAACAAACAATCCAACTGCGCCAATTCTACGCAATCGACTTGTATTGCCGAAATATACTCCGTAACGGCTTGCACAATCGAGTTAAACAACTGTGCTTCAAGCACTGCTATCTTCTCTTCTGCGCCTAATATCTTCTCTTCATATTCTTTTAATTCGGTTGTGATATAACGTTCTGCGCTCACCAATGTCTGCTTGCGTATCCAGTCGGCTGGCACTTTGTCTTTATGCGTGTTGCGCACTTCGATATAGTAGCCAAACACGTTGTTATAACTGATTTTAAGGCTTGGAATGCCCGTAGCCTCGCTCTCGCGTTGCTGTATTTGCATGAGCACATCTTTACCATGAAATGCTATACGACGCAATTCATCTAACTCGCTATTTACACCCTCGGCTATCACTCCGCCTTTGTTCAACATGGCTGGTGCGTTTTCTGACAACTCTTGAGCTATACGCATCACCAATCGTTCGCACGGATTCAGTCTGTCTGATATTCTCAACATTGGCTCGCAATCAGTTGCTTGCGCACATATACTTTTTATCCCAGACACCGACTGCAAGGCTATCTTCAGTTGCAACAACTCGCGTGGTGTTACTCGTCCAACAGCCACTTTACTCAATATACGCTCCAAATCGCCTACTCTACTAAGCGACTCTTCCAACATATCTTTCATCTCACAATTGCGGAACATCTGCGTTACCACTGCCAAACGGTCTTCGATAGGTTTCACCTCTTTTAATGGGAATATCAACCAGCGCTTCAACAATCGCCCACCCATAGGTGTCACTGTGCGGTCAATCACTTGACAAAGACTGCGTCCCGACTGGTGCATACCGCCTAAAAGTTCGAGGTTGCGCACTGTGAATCCATCCATCCACACAAATCTATCACCCTCGATACGAGCCAACGATGTGATATGCCCCACCTGTTCGTGCTTTGTTTGGTCAAGATAATAAAGCACTGCCCCTGCTGCCACTATACCCAACTCCATATCATCAACGCCAAAACCTTTAAGGTTCTTAACCTCAAAGTGTTTCAACAATCTGCTACGCGCCGAATCAATGGTATAAACCCAATCGGGCATCGATTGTAGGAAATATTTTCCACCCACCATATCAATCACCTCACTGCGCATATCTGCTTCATAGATAATCTCTTTCGGAGCAAACGAACCTATCAATTTTTCGATATAATCCACTTTGCCTTCGCCCACCAAAAACTCGCCCGTAGATATATCTAACAAACTCAACCCCACGCCCTTTTTTGTCATATAGACTGATGCAAGGAAGTTGTTCTCTTTCACGTCTAATATATTGTCATTCACACTCACACCTGGTGTAACCAACTCGGTTATACCACGTTTCACCAACCCTTTGCATGTCTTTGGGTCTTCCAATTGGTCACAAATTGCCACACGCAACCCATGGCGCACCAATTTAGGCAAATAGGTGTCCAACGCATGATGAGGGAAACCTGCCAACTCGACATACTGCGCAGCTCCATTGGCCCTACGTGTCAACGTGATACCCAATATCTCGCTCGTACGTATAGCATCCTCCGAAAAGGTCTCGTAAAAATCACCCACACGAAACAAAAGCACCGCATCTGGATACTGTGCCTTAATCTCATTATATTGCCTCATCAACGGCGTTTCTGCTACTTTTGCCATATTTTATTCAATTCATAATTTATAATTTCCCCTATTCCCTGCTCCTTATCTCAAGCAAGGTGCAAGCAACCTTCTCCGAAGAAAACCTACACCCCCTCTCAGTGTGTATTCACTTTTTCAACAACACCCATTTCACCACATTCTTCACCTTCTGCATCACCAACTCTAGCATCCATTCACACTTATTGTCAGTCCACCTCTGTGGATGTGTTGTTATCATCACACTTTGTGGAAATCTATCCTCTTTTATAGCTCTTATCACATCATCGGTCGTTTTATATACCCAACCCTCAGCCTTCCAAGCTAAGGTCCTCTCAGCCACTCTATCGCGTCGATTAACACCACTCCAACTTCGCCCAGTATCAGTTAAATAGAACATATCATTCCAATCTACATCCATCTGAGGCTCAGCAACAATGCCCAAGTTACGATAGTCATACACTCGCCAAATCTGCTTTGAATCAATCTTACTCATCGGTGATCCATGCATGGTAATAGTCCGCACATCAGCCACTTGACGCATCTTTTCTATATTACACACAAATCTTACATATGCCTTATCCACATCACCTTTCTCCTTCACCAAATCCTCATAATGATACCCCACCTCATGTCCCACCTCCTCAATATATCTAATATCATCACTATTCTCAATTATAAATTTCTCACGAAAATAATACGACGCATTCACTCCCATCTCTTTTTCCATCTCAGCCATCCTAATCACCCCATTCACACTCCTATCAACATCATGACGCATCACTACTAGCTTCTCTGCCCGTCTTCCCTCGGCATATTCGGCATAGGTCACGAACTCATACCCCGCATCTTTCAATGCCGAAATCAACTCTCCATATTTCAAAGATGTAAAATCCATAAAACTCAAAGTACAAATTACAAATAATAGGCTGTTGATTGTTGACAATTGACAATTAAATCGCAAAGTTACAAAAAAAAACTTATAAATAAAAATCCCAAAATCAAAAATTCAATCGATTTTTATTTGATTTTTATTAGTACACTTTTTGATTTATTCAATGTTTTTTTGTATCTTTGCATGTTTGTTTACAGAAAATATCAATACATATAAATATACATGAAAAAAATCAGAAACTTTTGCATTATAGCCCATATCGACCATGGTAAAAGTACTTTGGCTGACAGACTATTGGAGTACACTCAAACTGTTGAAGCTCGAGACCTCCAAGCACAAGTATTAGATGACATGGATTTGGAACGCGAACGCGGTATTACCATCAAATCGCACGCTATCCAAATGAAATATAAACATAATAATGAGGAATATACCCTTAATTTAATTGATACTCCAGGACACGTTGACTTTTCATACGAAGTATCGCGTTCAATTGCAGCTTGCGAGGGAGCGTTATTGATTGTTGATGCTACACAAGGTATTCAAGCGCAAACTATCTCCAATCTTTACATGGCTATCGAGCACGATTTGGAAATTATCCCTGTAATGAACAAAATGGACATGGATAATGCAATGCCAGAAGAGGTTGAAGACCAAATTGTAGAATTATTAGGTTGCAAACGCGAAGAAATTATTCGCGCATCAGGCAAAACAGGTATGGGTATTGAAGAAATACTACATGCTATCATCGAACGTATTCCTGCACCAGAGGGCGACCCTAATGCTCCTCTCCAATGTTTGATTTTCGACTCAGTATTCAACTCTTTCCGTGGTATTATCGCCTATTTCAAGATAGTTAATGGTACTATCCGTCCTAATGATTTAGTGAAATTCGTAAATACAGGCAAAGAGTATGAAGCAAATGAAATTGGTATCTTGAAATTAGATATGGTTCCTCAGAAAGAATTATCAGCTGGTAATGTAGGTTATATTATTTCAGGTATCAAAACATCTAAAGAAGTAAAAGTTGGTGATACTATCACACATGTGAAACGCCAATGCGATGGGGCTATTGATGGATTTGAAGAAGTAAAACCGATGGTTTTTGCTGGTGTATACCCTATCGAAACTGAAGATTTTGAAGACTTACGCGCTTCGCTCGAAAAATTACAATTAAACGATGCTTCATTGACATTCGAACCTGAATCATCAGCTGCGTTAGGCTTTGGTTTCCGTTGTGGTTTCTTAGGCATGTTGCATATGGAAATTGTGCAAGAACGTCTCGACCGTGAATTTGATATGAACGTTATCACTACTGTACCTAACGTTTCATATAAAGTATTTACTAATAAAGGTGCTTGTCTCGAAGTTCATAACCCATCAGGACTACCTGAAATCACCGAAATTGACCATATAGAAGAGCCTTATATTCGTGCATCAGTAATTACCAAAACTGACTATATCGGTCAAATCATGACCCTTTGTCTTGGTAAACGTGGCGAGCTCGTAAAACAAGAATATGTTTCGGGCAATCGTGTAGAACTTATCTACGACATGCCTCTCGGTGAAATTGTATTCGACTTCTACGACAAATTAAAATCAATATCAAAAGGCTACGCTTCATTTGACTACCACATGAATGGATTCCGTCCATCTAAATTGGTAAAACTAGACATACTCCTCAATGGCGAGTCTGTGGATGCTTTGTCATCATTAATTCACTTTGACAATGCTTATACACTTGGTCGTCGCATGTGCGAAAAATTACAAGAACTTATTCCTCGCCAACAATTTGATATTGCTATTCAAGCAGCTATTGGTGCGAAAATCATTGCTCGTGAAACAGTAAAAGCTGTTCGCAAGGACGTAACGGCTAAATGTTATGGTGGTGATATTTCACGTAAACGTAAATTGCTTGAAAAACAAAAGAAAGGTAAGAAACGTATGAAACAAATCGGTAACGTAGAAGTACCACAAAAAGCCTTCCTTGCTGTCCTCAAACTAGATTAAAAATAAAAAGCAAAGCGAGTATCACATCTCGCTACTCGCTACTACAATCTAAAAACTCTTTTAACTTTAAACTATAATCTATTAAAAACAAAAAAAACATGTTACTCTTAAGTGCAACAGAAGCGGTAATGCAAGTTCCATTTTGGGCTTCTATTCCGTTCATCATCATGTTATTGATGATTGCAATTGGTCCGCTTGTAGCGGAAGAATGGTGGGAACATAACCGAAACAAATTGCTTGTTTCGTGTCTATTGGGTATTCCTACTGCGTTCTATCTTATTAAATGTGGATTAGTGCATCAACTCGAACACCAAATATTTGGTGACTACATCCCATTTATCGTTCTTCTCACTGCCTTATTTGTTATCACAGGTGGTATTCACCTCAGTGGCGACATTAAAGCTAAACCTATCATCAACACAGCATTTATTGCTCTCGGTTGGATTTTAGCTTCATTTATGGGTACTACTGGTGCAGCGATGTTACTCATTCGTCCACTTATCGACACCAACTCGCAACGTAAACACAAAGTACACACTATGTTGTTCTTTATCGCTGCGGTTGCAAACTGTGGTGGTCTTCTTACTCCACTTGGTGATCCTCCATTGTTGCTACTTTACCTCCGTGGTGCATCATTCACATGGTTCTTCAACTTATTGCCTATGTGGGCTATGACTGGTGCATTATTATTGATTATCTATTTCATTTGGGACTCTTATATGTATAAAAAAGAGGAATGGACTGATTTGTCTGCCGATTCACGCGAACAACGTCCTATCCAAATCACAGGTAAAATCAACTTCGTATTCCTCATTGGCGTGATTTTGTCAGTTGCATTTATCAATGCTGATATGTTGCCTGCAATGGCTGAAGAACATGCTCCATGGTGGTTAGTTTATCTCCGCGAAATTGTGCTTATCTCAATGATTGCAATGTCGTTATTAGAAACAAGAAAAGAGGTTCGCGAAGCAAATAAATATTCATGGAGACCTATTATTGAGGTTGGTGTAGTATTCCTTGGTATTTTTGTAACAATGACCCCTACTATTATGTACCTCAACCAAAATGCGGCATCGCTTGGATTGACTGAACCTTGGCAATTCTACTATTTTGCTGGTGGTTTGAGTTCATTCCTCGACAATGCACCTACTGCCGTAGCGTTCCACAGTGTGGCTACTGCCCTACCAATCGAAGGCAATGCCGTAGCAGGCATCTCAGAAATATTGCTCAAAGCAATTGCTCTTGGTTCTGTATTCTTTGGTGCAATGACTTACATTGGTAATGGTCCTAACTTCATGGTAAAAGCTATCGCTGAAGAAAATGGCATTAAAATGCCTTCATTCTTTGGTTATATAGTCAAATTCTCTTTAATCGTTCTATTGCCAATCTATATTCTCGTTCAAATAATTTTCTTATAATTTAGATACAAGACAAAAGACACGAGATAAAAGACTTTTTTATAGTCTAATATCTCGTGTCTATTGTATTTTATAAAAAAATAAAAATTATGCCCCAACAAAAAGCTACCACTACAAAACCTAAATCTACGACAAAACCAAGAAAAAAAGTTACAAAAAAAAGTATTCAAAAAGAAGTTTCTAACTCACTCACTCCTCGTAACATACTTATTGCATCTATTGTTGGACTTCTTTTAGCCATAGTAATCATTATTTATAACCGTTGCAACGGAACTGAAAATAAAAATATCTGCTATTGTGAAAATGCAACAGCACCAATTCGCTCAAAATCGAAGTTTAAAGATATTAATTCCGAACAATTGGCTCATGCTCAAGCCAATGGTCTCAAAACAATAATTAAAGATAAAGAACAATTCGAATCACAAATTGATTCACTTGTTGAAGAAGGTATATTAGTAAGAATTAAACCTAATAAATACTACAACATACGACGTCTCACACACTCATACCCATATCTCACACCCGAAGCAAGAGATTTACTAAACCTTATTGGCAAACACTTTCAAGCCAACCTACAAGCCGAAGGTTTACCAAAATATAAATTTCAAATATCATCTCTACTTAGAACTATCGAGTTTCAACGACAACTTACACGTCAAAATGTCAATGCAACATACGGATTATCGGCACACTATTATGGAACGACTTTCGATATTGCATACGACAAATACGACCGCCGTGGCAAAAGCCATCAAGACACTAAAGTTGAAGCTATATTAGAAAAAACTCTCCGCGAACTTCGCGAAGAGTGCCGTATGATGATTATTAGAGAATCTTCTAATAAATGTTTCCACATGACAGTAGTGAAGAGAGTTGAAAGTTGAAAGTTGAGAGTTGATAATTGAGATTTAAGAATGGAGAACCGAAGGTCTTTAAGCCTTTGGCGAAAAAATTTAGAATTGAGAATTGAGAATTTGCATACCCCTCAGTCCTTCAGACAGCTCCCCTAACTTAGGGGAGCATTTGGTTAAGAGTTGAAAATTCCTCACTCCTCACTACTAACTACTAACTCCTCATTCCTCACTCCTCACTCCTTATTTATAAGCGCTACACAATAAGCCGCAATACCCTCTTTACGACCAACAAAACCGAGTTTTTCGGTGGTTGTAGCTTTAATACTTACACGATCCTCATCTATTCCCATACATTCAGCTAAAACACGCTGCATTTGGGGTATATGAGGATTTAATTTTGGTCGTTCTGCACACACCGTTGCATCTATATTTCCAATAGAATACCCTTTTTCTTTCAATAAAGCCACCGTTTTACGCAAAAGTATTTTACTATCTATATTCTCATATTCCTTACCAGTATCAGGAAAATGATAACCTATATCACGCATATTTGCTGCTCCAAGCAATGCATCACAAATAGCATGAATTAACACATCTGCATCGGAATGCCCAAGCAATCCTTTTTCATGTTCTATTTTAATGCCACCTAACCATAATTCACGGTTTTCTACTAATTGGTGGACATCATATCCCATTCCTACACGTATCATAATAATTTAGAGTCTAGAGAAAAAAGACAGAATAACATAAGAACAAAACAAATATTCATGTTCTTATGTTATTCTGTCGTTTATGATATTAAAAAATTAATTATTTATCAGCAAGAGCTTTAATACCATCGATATCAAATGCAAGAGAAAAACGCAATGTTTGGTCAAGTGGATTTGAAGGAGCTGTTGCAATTACATAACCTACATCAAGTTTGAATGCAGAAAGTTTGAAACCTGCACCAATTGTAAAATATTTACGGTTACCTTTATCTTTTGCTTCATTGTTGTAACCTACACGACCAAAGAATTGTTCGTTGTAAGCATATTCAAGACCAATACCCCAATTGATTTCTGCCATTTCTTCAGCAAAACCACCAGGAGCATCGTACCAAGACATAATCAAACCTTCCATAGAAGAAATTTTATTATATTCTTCAGTTGTCATTGACCAAGTATCCATATTTGCTGCGTCAAAATCAGGATTATATTTTGCAACTTTTGAATAACGTGATGGCACCATCATTTTATTAGCCTCAAGAGAGATGAGCAAACGATTGTATTTATCAAAAGGAATTTGATAACCAACACCTAAACGAAGGTTTGCAGGAATAAAGTTATAGTTATCACCTTTATCGTATGTAATACGAGTACCAATATTAGAAATATTAAAACCAAAATTAAAACGAGAAGTACCTGATTTCATTTCGATAGGAAGGCTATAAAAACCATTAATATCTGCACCAAAAGCATAACCTGTATAATAGTTAGGGTCAGTTTTAGCTGTAAGGTCAGAAGCGACCAAACGCATAACAACACCTAAAGAGAAATTTTCAGTAAGCATACGAGAATATCCAAGGTCGAATGTCATTTCGTATGGATTTGCTGACAATGGAATCGCATCAGCAGATTCACGCAACAAAACTTCACCAAGTTGGAAGAAACGAAGAGAAGCACTGATTGTACCTGCCATTTTGCTTGGAGTATAATAACCTGCCAAATAAAGCAAGTTGATATCATTTACACCTAATTTGCGCAACCATGGAGTATAAGAAAATGCAAAACCTGCACTACTTTCGTTTTGTGCATATTTTGATGAGTTCCAATATTGCGAATTCATATCTGAATTAGTAGCAACACCAACATCACCCATACCACCTGCAACAGCATCAGGGCTAATTGACATAGAAGGAACACCAGAAACTATTGGATTCATGTATCCATAAGTCTCTTTTGCATCATTATAACTAACATTAGTACTCTCTTGTGCAAAGACAGAAACAAGTGATGCACAAAGCACCATCATTGATAATAAGATTTTTTTCATAGTTATTATAGTTATTAAAAATTATTTTTCAAACATGCTTTAATTAAAACGCAAAGATACAAATATTATTGCGTTTGTACAAATATTTTTGCAGATTTTATTATTTTTCTTTTTTTATCATCAATTAATACAACTTTTGCGTAATATAAACCATCACTAACTTGTGGATTTACATCCCAATTTAAATTAATTTTAGAAGTGGCATCTGTAATTACACTAATATTCTCTTGATAAATCAAGTGACCAGACAAATCATAAATATACATGTAAACATCAAGCGGAACTAAAGGATTATCATGTTCTACCACAATATTAGCAATATCTTTTACTGGATTAGGATATACATACATATTGTTTATTGTCATTTTAAAATCATCAACAACCTCAAATTCTAACTCTGCTGAAACTGAATTATTTTGCAAATCCCATGCTCTAAAAAACAATTTATGCTTTCCCGGCGTTAAATCTGATAATTGATAAATTACAATACCTGAATTATATGAACCTACATTTGATTTATAATAATTATTTAAAACGTATTCTTGTTTAATATTATTATCTAATTTAAGAATTATATCATGACCTATTCCTGAACCAATAGTATTAATACCACTTATATCCTCTAATTCTGCAATGAATAATGGATTTGGATCAACTTTACCACCATTATCAAAATAAGGAGTATTCAAATACATCTTCAATTTAGGACCATCTTTTTCTATAACTACATCTTTAGCTTCTCCTCCCACTATAATATTTGAAGAATAACCATTTGCCTCAAAACCATGTTGTTCATCAGCAGCATACATAACAATACGTCCTGCACCAAAATTATACTTAATATCTTTTGGAACTATAAATTCTACACTAAATTTACCATCTACAACCTCTACTTGCCCTACATACAACGGATTTGTACGATATGTATAAACAAAAGGCACATTATTCGCATTAGGTAAAGATTCTTTAAAATCGTTACAAAGAGTTTTTATCGTCTCTTCTTTATCAAAAATAGTTATATGTACATAACCATTAAATATTTCATCAACAATACTGTCATTCAAAGAGCGAACTGCCCCATTTAAAACTACTTTACCTAAAGCGCCTATGGTATCAACAGTCAATTCAACATTCTTTCCATTGATAGAATCAATAGTTACAAAATGTGTTTGAGCAACCGCTAAACGAACAGCAGGGTCACCCAACAAAACGAATGGCAAACGATTTTCATCATTACTTTTCGCACGTTTATTTTTTGCGATTTGACATGCTTCTCCAATCGTATTTATTCGACCTGTTGCTTCGTTTTTAGCCAATAATGCCTTAACCAACTCAAGATTCAACAACATATTAGGCAGAGCAAAAACTGTACGTGCCGCAGAAATAAGAGCCAAAGCACCTCCTCTACTATTTAACATCATAGCCTCGCCTCCAGATACCTTGAAATCATCAAATCGAGAAAAGCTACATGAAGAAGTTATAAACAAAGGCAATCTTTGATTGTACATCACATCAATATCCGCAATAGTTAATATCTGCTCATTGGCCCAGTTATTATATCCACTATGCCCCATATAATTAACAAACAACACTCCATTATTGATATAATCAATAAATTCTTTTTTTAATGTAGGATAAAACTCACCAATAGCAGTAACCTCTTGCGTATAGGAATCAAGATATAATTTGCGTGTTAAAATTGCAGGATTAAAACGTTCAAAAACAGAACAAACAGAGTCTGTTTCTTCAACATGCACATTTTTATCTCCATCATCAGCCATAAATATAGCTTGATTTTTCCAAACTCCAAAATCTTCATTTTTCAAATAACGTTCTAATTTATCAACAACACCATTGGCTTGTTCAATAGTATATGAAGGAATACGACCAACAGCTATATCCATGCTGTTAATTATCACATAAGCTCCATCTGAATCATCTAACAATCCAAAATAATCATCCGTTACATAAGACTTAGTATCCTCAAAAGACTCTTTGGCTTGATAAGTCAATAAACGATAAATATTTTCTTTAGTATTTGCTTTCAATATTTGTCTATTATCAAAAGAGCCATCACCAAATAACAATAAATATTTAGGAGCATTACCTACTTCTTTTGCTCTATCATAAAACATTTTCATAAAACGACGATAGGCTGTTGCATCAGGGGTACCTGACGAAAATTCATTATAAACAATTTCTGGTGCAACGACGTGAGTAGTCATACCATCATATTCCACATGCAATTTTGCCAAACGATTTGCTGCATCAATAAAATCAGGATGTGCAATAATAACCATATCTGCCTGACCTAAAGCGTGCAAATTTTGATTTGATATTTTTCCTATAATTTGAGGCTGTAAAAATTTATCTGACTTAACATCAACAGCAACATACTCTTTCAACACAGATTTATCGTCAACAAATATCAAACTATCACCAAAAAATTGAGTTGGAAGTTTTACTATATTCTGTAAATCAGTAATATTCCAAATTTGAACATTCGAATTAACATCATACATTTTGTATGTATAATTACCCGATGTTGCTATGTTATCCACAAATCTAAAATTCAAACTTTCACCACCTGTTTTTTGCAACTTACGCTTAAAATTCAACGTAAAATAATCTAAATAAGCTGTGGAAGTTGACAAAGAATATGCCAATGTCACATTCAAACTATTATTAGTAGGTGTGAACTCATACTTTGTTGTTGTTTTAGTCGCAACAATCTCATTCGATTCCCTTTTAACAAATTCGAAAGTACCTAACACACTACCATTCACAGATACAGACATATTTGCATTAACCACTGCAACATGAGCAGCAGAAATAGAAATATATGACTGCTCTTTAATAATATTTGGAACATTAATTGTATAATTTCTACTCAATTGAGATTGATTAAATACATCTCCTAAATATACTCGTCCCGAATTTAATAAATTTACTTCATCTTTTTCGTACAAATAAAAATCATGAAATGAAGTTATTTCTTCTGTTTTTGTTGCATCTATTTTTGCGACTTCAGTTATTGTCTTTTGCGTTGGAAAATCAGAAGTTATAAAATAATATCCGTAATTAGAATATGTATTCACTTCATGTTCAAACAATTTTTGGTTTGTATTATAAGTCCACTTGATTGGTCCTTGTGCATAAAAAAGTATATAATCACCTTTTCCAAATACACCATCATTACCCTTTTCTATATAAATACTCAATTGAGGAAGATCATCTATATATGGTTTTGAAAATGCTTCTGCAAGTTGCGCTCCACCATAACCAAAAACACTGACATTTGCAGGATTTTTCAATCCCATTTCTACCAATTGTTCGTATGTTATTTTATGAATACCTGATTGTTCTACCTGTATTTTATACCAATCACCCGTACTCAACACAGACGATTCGGCATAACGATTTGATTGCGCCACAAGTTGTAGCACAAACATAATCAATACAATAAACAACGATACTCTCTTCATATTATATGTTATTTAACTAAAAAATCAAACATCATTTTATCTTCTATATATCCAGTCAATCTGTCGTTAATTGCTACAGGCGAAACTCCCGCTGGTGTACCTGTAAAAATTAAATCACCTATTTTTAATGTAAAAAACTGACTAATATATGCTACCAAATTATCAACGGAAAACAACATATCTTTAGTATGTCCTTGTTGCTGAATTTGTCCATTTTTTTGCAAAGAAAAATGAATATCTTGTATATCAGATAATTCGCTCAATGAAATAAAATCACTTACGACTGCTGAATTATCAAATGCTTTTGATATTTCCCAAGGTGCTCCAAGTTGTTTGCATTGATTTTGCAAGTCGCGCGCTGTGAAATCTACGCCGAGTGCAACTTCGGAATAGTAGCGATGTGCGAATCGTGGGGCTATATTACGCCCCAAACGATTGATGCGCACAACCAACTCTACCTCATGCTCGATTTGATTTGAAAAACGAGGTATGAAAAATGGTCGATTTTCGCGCAATAGAGCCGAATCGGGTTTCATAAATATGGTTGGCTGTTGAGGTCGCTCGTCGCGATTCATCTCAAGATTGTGTTTGGGGTAGTTCCACCCTACGCAAATTATTTTCATTGTTCGATTTTTTAGATTCGAATACACACTGTGAGTGGGTATAGGTTTGTGGCGGGTTTCTTGCTTGCACATTGCTTGCACCTTGCTTGAAGGTTAGGCTTGTGAATACACACTCTCGTTGTGTATTATCATAGTGCTTTTATCTTCTGCGACGCCAAGGTTTGTCGGGATTTTCGACTGCATTGTTGCGACGATTATCTTGTCGGTCGCCTCTATCTCGACGATTTCGACGTTCATCTCGCTCATTACGGTCATCGCGACGGTCACGACTACGACGGTCATCATTGTCGCGACGGCGTTCGCGCTCGCGTTGTGATTTTTCGTTTTGAACTTTTGGCGCTTTACTCACCACTTCGCGTGGTTCGGCTATAGCCAATGGTTCGCCTGCATCTTCAAATGCTTGACGCACGCGATCGGCTTGATCGGCATATACGTCGAAGAAGGTGAATTTATTGGTGATTTCGATATCGCCAATTATGATTGATTTGTCTTGTGTAACGTCGTTTATCACACCAAGCACCGAACGTGGTGTGGCGTTTTGTTTTGTGCCATAGAGCATTTTGAAGCGCACTTTTTGTCCGCGTTTTGACTTTCCATCGCCTTTGTCTTTGCCTTTTTTGCCTTCTTTTACATCAACATTAATGTCTTCGGCATCTTTGTAATATTCGGCAAAACGATTGAATTCGAGCGAAACAAAGCGCGAAACTATCTCTTCTTTAGAGAGATAAGCCAACTTCGCAGCAATTTGAGGCATAAATACATCTATCTCTTCGTTGCTCACCTCTACGCGCTCCATTTTGTCGATAAGGTGGAAGAGTTGGCGTTTGCAGACCTCCATACCTGTTGGCACAGGCATATGTTTGAATTCTTTCTTAATGATTCGCTCTATTTCGCGTAAACGACGACCTTCGCGAGTATGCACAATTACGCACGAAACGCCCTTCTTGCCAGCACGGCCTGTACGACCAGAACGGTGGGTGTATACCTCTACATCGTCAGGGAGATTGTAGTTGATAACGTGAGTCAAGTCGCTGACATCCAATCCACGAGCTGCTACATCGGTGGCCACCAATACTTGCAAATTTTTGATACGGAATTTGTTCATCACCGTGTCGCGTTGTGCTTGACTAAGGTCACCGTGTAGAGCATCGGCGTTGTAGCCATCTTTCATCAATTTTTCGGCTACATCCTTAGTTTCTTGGCGTGTACGACAGAATACGATACCATATATGTCTGGGTTCATATCCACGATGCGTTTCAACGCAAGATAGCGATGGTCGGCACGCACCATATAATATATGTGTTCGACATTATCCGAACCCGCATTGCGTGTGCCTACTGCTATTTCTGCCGCATCATGCATATATTGACGCGAAATTTTGGCAATTTCGTTAGGCATTGTGGCTGAAAACAAGAGAGTTCTGCGTGTTTCAGGCACATCTTTCAATATGGTTTCGATGTCTTCTTGGAATCCCATATTGAGCATCTCGTCAGCCTCGTCAAGAACTAGGAAACGAACTTCGGATAGGTCGACTTTACCACGATTGATGAGGTCAATCAATCGGCCTGGTGTAGCTACAAGCACTTGTGGTTGAATGTCTAACTGCTTGTATTGCGACACTATGCTTTCGCCACCATATACAGGCACAACCTTAACGCCTCGCATTTTAGATGCAAAATTCTTTATATCGTTAGCTATCTGAATACACAATTCGCGTGTAGGTGCTAATACGAGCGACTGAATTTTGCGTTGTTCTACATTCACCATATTTAATATAGGCAAACCGAAGGCTGCAGTTTTGCCCGTGCCGGTTTGTGCCAACGCCACGAGGTCGTTGTCGTGAGTGAGCATATATGGTATAACTTGCTCTTGCACAGGCATTGGATTTACAAAGCCCAATTCTGCAACAGCATCTAAAATCTCTTGACGAAGTCCTAATTCTTGAAATGTCATCTTTTCTTCAATGCATAGTGCTTAATGCACAACCAGCGGTCTTGAGCAAAAGCGAAAAATGCACAATTATAAATTATTAAACTCTTACTATTTATTCCTTGTTCCTTGTTCCCTATTCCTTGTTCCCTGTTCCTTATAAAAATAATACCTCTCAAATACCTTTCTCACATATTGCACAGTATATCGTCCCCTAAAAAATCCATGTTTACACACACTATCTGTGTAATATTTTCTCTCTTGCAAAGCCAACAACCACTTCTCAACATTACCTACCCACACATGCGGGTCATAACCATATTTCTCAGCTAATGCCATTGCATCTCGCACGTGACCTGGCCCTGCATTATAACCTGCTAATACAAATTTTATTCGCTCATCTCTATCTTCAATTTCATCAAATCGTCTCTCCAAAAATTTCAAATACTCCACCCCTGCTTTAATATTTTTTTGTGGGTCTTTCAAGTCTTCTTCCTCTAATCCAAAGCGTACAGCCGTGCGAGGCATAAATTGCATCAGTCCTCTTGCTCCTTGCGAAGATACCGCATTTATATTAAAACGCGACTCATTCCACACTATCGAAGCCATCATTCGCCAATCCCATCCCAAACGGCGCACACCTACTTGTATTATTTCGTCATACTCCGAAATTGGATTAGCGCAATATTCATCCAAATAATCATCAACCACCGTTTGAGACAGAAATTCATTATTGCTAATTGTTATATCGAAACACAATAATATTGCAATAAATATAAAACGTAAAATTTTATTCTTATGTTCTCCTACTCTCAAAATATAGATTGTATAAATGTTTTCAAAATATCTATAGCCACTTTATTATTACCTCCTTCAGGTATAATCAAATCGGCATAACGCTTTGTTGGTTCAATAAATTGCTGATGCATTGGTTTCAAAATTCTGGTATATCGCTCCATAACAGCCTCCGCCGTACGTCCACGTTCTGCAATATCACGCGAAATAACACGTATCAAACGCTCGTCAGAATCGGCATCAACAAATATCTTCAAATCCATTTGTTCACGCAATTTATCATCACACAACGCCAAAATTCCCTCTACTATTACCACTTCGCGTGGCTCAATATGTATTGTTTCCTTTTGACGCGTACAGGTGATATAAGAATACGTTGGCTGTTCAATAGTCTTACCTTCTTTGAGCATAGCCAATTGTTCCGACAACAAATCCCAATCAAAAGCATCTGGATGGTCAAAATTTATGAACTGACGCTCTTCTACTGGCACATGACTACTATCCTTATAGTAAGAGTCTTGTGGCAATACCACCACCTCGCCCGCAGGCAAACTCTCTACTATCTTACGCACTACGGTCGTCTTTCCCGACCCTGTGCCACCAGCAATACCAATTACAAGCATAAAAGTTAAAAGTTGAAATCCGAATGGTTAATCGTGCCTTGTCTTAAAAAGCGTAAAGAAAAATAATAATAAATCCGTAAACGAAGATTTTTGGCGAGGTAACACTGTCCAAAATCAAGGCTGAGCATTCTTGGGCAAATACTATAACCGTGAAGATGCAGTCTGATTGCCCGAGTTTAAATCGAAGTAGGATTTATTGATATTTTTTAGCTTTTTAAGCACTGCACAAAACTTTTGGTTACTTTTTGCGATAAACGAGAGCATAGTCAAACTTGATTGAACTATGCTGAGTGTAGCAAAAATCATGAAGTAATTTTGGTCACAAAAGTAACAATTAAATTACTCTAATCAAGAAATAATTTTTCTTACCTTTTTGAACCAACAAATATCTGTCATTCAACAATGCATCTACACCAATCACTTGGTCAGGCGCTGTCAATTTCTCTTTATTCACACTCACACCGCCTGCTTGGATTGTTTTACGTGCCTCACCTTTCGATGGGAACACTTGTGTCAATTCTGCCAACAATGTCAATGGTTGCACACCTGCTTCTATCACCGAACGCTCTACCTCAAATTGTGGAACTCCCTCAAACACAGCCAACAATGTATCTTCATCTAATTTACGCAAAGCCTCTGCAGTGGCATTGCCAAACAAGATATTCGATGCCTCAACAGCTGCGTTATAGTCCTCTTCCGAGTGCACCATGATTGTCACATCCTTAGCCAAACGTTTTTGCAACTCACGCTTATGTGGTGCCTCACGGTGCTCTGCTATCAATGCTTCGCACTCTTCTTTTGTAATATTTGTAAAGATTTTAATATATTTCTCAGCATCATTATCTGCCACATTCAACCAGAATTGGTAGAATTTGTATGACGATGTATAGCGTTTATCCAACCAGATATTACCACTTTCTGTTTTACCGAATTTACCACCGTCTGCTTTTGTAATCAACGGACAAGTGAGTGCAAATGCATCACCACCACCCATACGACGAATCAATTCAGTACCTGTAGTGATATTACCCCATTGGTCCGAACCACCCATTTGCAACTTACAGTTCTTGTTTTTGTTCAAATAAACATAGTCGTAACCTTGCAACAATTGGTAAGTAAACTCAGTGAACGACATACCTGCGTTAAATTCGCCATTCAAGCGTTTTTTCACCGAGTCTTTCGCCATCATGTAGTTAACAGTAATCAATTTACCCACATTACGCGCAAAATCCAAGAACGTAAACTCTTTCATCCAGTCGTAGTTGTTCACCAATTCAGCTGCGTTTTCAGCATCAGAATGGAAATCCAAGAATTTCTCCAATTGCGCTTTAATTGCCTCTTGGTTATGACGCAATGTAGCCTCATCCAACAAGTTACGCTCAGCCGATTTACCCGATGGGTCGCCAATCATACCCGTAGCACCACCCACCAATGCGATAGGTTTGTGGCCACAACGTTGAAAATGGCGCAACATCATCACACCACACAAGTGACCAATATGCAACGAATCTGCCGTAGGGTCAATACCCAAATAAGCAGTTGTCATCTCTTTATTCAATTGTTCTTCAGTGCCAGGCATCATGTCTTGCACCATACCTCTCCATGTAAGTTCTTCTACAAAGTTCATTTTATTATTCATTTTTAGACATTATTATTCAAAATATATAACTCGCAAAGTTACTAAAAATTTCTCACATATACAACACCCCCACAAATAATAGCATAAAATTATAATTTCACAAAAAAAAAATCGCACCTCAAACCAAGGTGCGACTATACAAAATTTATTTAACGCCTTCACAATCTATTTCCCCTATTACAAACAACTCCCAAATTTTATTTTCTAATTGTTCAAAATATTTTTCATTAAAAACAAGATAAGAATTTTCCTCATACTCACTATAGGATTTTCTAACACTTACTGATTCTTTCTCTGGAACATACCAACTTAAAGACAATGTTGGTTTGTTTTCTCGAAACATATCTTCCGTATAAATACTTCTTCTATACTCCATCTCATTTAAAATGCTATCACGAGTAAGACTATCATATGGTATATGCGAACGATACTCAACATTGCCAAAAGTGTATAAAAGAGAATTATATGATACGGTAGCACTATCAAAACCACCTACATAAAACCAATAATCTGTTTCAGGCGGAAAATGAGCACTTCTTGTATGAAGTGAACAATAACCAGAATAAACAGTATGCCAATAAATAGTATCATTTGTATTTAATTCATACTTAAACACTTCGCTATCCTTAAATAATTCCAATGTAACCTTCTCACCTAATACATTACATAAATACAAATGCTCTATGGTATCAATATTTCTATGTCCTATATCCCCATCACACCCAACAAACAACATTAAACTCAAAATTAACAAATAATAAATCCGTTTCATGACAACCTCCTTATTTTATAAATTTTTAAATACCTCAAAGTCCACAAAACAATCTGCTATCAAATCACACCACAAATATAGCACATTTTCTTCAAACAAACAAACGTTTTTCTATCTTTTTACCTATAACAATATTATATTTATTTATTTATTTATCTATCAACAACATACCTCCCAAAATAACAATCATCTCTAATCTCTCATTTCTAATTTCTCATTACCCCCTATTACCTACTCCTTGCTCCTTGCTCCTTACTCCTTGCTCCTTACTCCTTGCTCCCTACTCCTTAACCACTCCTTACCTACAACATACCATAAATATAGGATAAATATACTATAAATATAGGATAAACATACTATAAATATACTATAATAATACCATCAAGAAAAACTTAACAAATAAGTTGTACATATCAAATTAAATTTGTAATTTTGCATAACTATTCACTATACTATAATCACTAAACACTATACTAATCATGCATAGCGATTCAGTAGTAATTATTCCTACCTACAACGAAAAGGAAAATATCGAAAAAATCATCCGTGCCATCTTCGCACTCCCTAAATGTTTCCACATCCTTGTCATCGATGATGGCTCACCTGACGGCACTGCTGCTATCGTTAAAAATCTCCAAAAAGAATTCACAGAAGAATTACATATAGTTGAACGCACTGGCAAACTTGGTCTCGGAACAGCCTACATCGCAGGCTTCAAATGGGTACTCGACCACAACTACGAGTATGCTTTCGAAATGGATGCCGACTTCTCTCACCCTGTGCCAAAGCTCCTCGAACTCTACGATGCTTGCGCCAATCAAGGTGCCGATGTAGCAGTCGGTTCACGCTATGTAGGCAACGTAGTCAACGTAGTCAATTGGCCAATGGGTCGCGTGCTTATGAGCTACTTTGCATCTAAATACGTTCAAATCGTCACAGGTCTCCCTGTTGCCGACACTACTGCAGGCTTCAAATGCTATCGTCGCCAAGTGCTACAAACTATCGAATTCGACAAAATCCGCTTCAAAGGCTACGCATTCCAAATCGAAATGAAATTCACAGCCTACAAATGTGGTTTCACTATCAAAGAAGTACCTATCGTATTCATAAACCGCGTCGAAGGCACATCAAAAATGTCAGGCGGTATCTTCTCAGAAGCCCTCTTTGGCGTCGTAAAACTCAAAATTTCAAGCTGGTTCCGCAAATACCCACAAAAGAATTAAAAATTAAGAATTAAGAATTAAAAACATTCCTAATTCCTAATTCCTCATTCCTAATTTCTCATTCCTAATTATGATTACTACTGATCAAATAAAAGCTGCTATCGACCGAGTTGAAGCTCTCAACAAATACCTCAACATCGAAGAAAAGAAAATTCAACTCGAAGAAGAAGAACTAAAAACTCAAGCCCCTGAGTTTTGGCAAGACCAAAAACGCGCCGAAGCTCAGATGAAACTCGTCAAAGGCCTAAAATTCTGGATTGAAGGCTACAACGCAGTCAACGCTGCTGTCAACGAAGTACAAATAGCCTATGACTTCTATAAAGAAGAAGCCATGACCGAAGCCGAAGTTGACGAGGCATACAACCATGCCATCTCTCTCATCGAAGACCTCGAAATGCGCAACATGCTCCGTCGCGAAGAAGACAAACTTGGTGCTGTAATCAAGATTGTTGCTGGCGCTGGTGGTACCGAAGCTCAAGACTGGGGACAAATGCTCATGCGTATGTATCTCCGTTGGTGCGAAAAACAAGGCTACAAAGCCGAAATCACTAACATACTCGAAGGTGACGAAGCTGGTATCAAATCAGTTACTATCCAAGTTGATGGTGACTATGCCTATGGCTACCTCAAATCAGAAAATGGTGTTCACCGTCTTGTACGTGTATCTCCATACAACGCTCAAGGCAAACGTATGACTTCGTTTACATCTGTGTTCGTGGTGCCATTGGTCGACGATACTATCGAAATCGAAATCAACCCAGCAGGCATTTCTTGGGATACATTCCGTTCTTCTGGCGCTGGCGGTCAGAACGTCAACAAGGTAGAAACTGGTGTACGTCTCCACTATGTATTCAAAAACCCTGTCACTGGCGAACAAGACGAAATCGTAATCGAAAACACCGAGAGCCGCTCACAGCTCGACAACCGCGAGAATGCTATGCGTCTCCTCCGCTCACAACTCTACGAACTCGAACTCCAAAAACGCCGCGAAGAGACTGCTAAAATCGAAGCAGGCAAAAAGAAAATCGAATGGGGCTCACAAATCCGTTCTTACGTATTCGATGACCGTCGCGTGAAAGACCACCGCACCGACTACCAAACTTCAAATGTCAACGCCGTTATGGATGGCGACATCGACATGTTCATCAAAACATACTTGATGGAATTTGGCGGTGAAGAATAAATACTATACCCCAATAAAAAGCATAAAAAAACAATAGATTTTTACAATGTAAAAATTAGTAATAAAAAAATGACTCAATCAAATTTATTTGAATTGAGTCATTTTTTATTGTTATATTTATTAAAAATAAATATCTGTTTTTTTATGCTTTTTTATATATATTTATTGCTGAGCCGTAGCCAATCACGCCCTCTATAAGTAATTTACCCCCTTACTCCCTATTCCTTTCTCCCTATTCCCTACTCCTTATCTAAACTGCCACTATTCCAGCAATATGTGGATGTGGGTCATAATCAACAATTTCAAAATCTTCAAACTTAAAATCAAAAATATCCTTCACCTCTGGATTGATTTTCAAACGAGGCAATTTGCGTGGCTCACGAGTAAGCTGTAATTCGATTTGTTCTTTATGATTTGAATATATATGCGCATCTCCAAGTGTATGCACAAACGTACCTGGCTCTAATCCAGTAACCTGTGCCACCATATGCAACAACAAAGCATACGATGCAATATTAAATGGCACCCCAAGAAATATATCGGCACTGCGTTGATATAGTTGCAACGACAATTTTCCATCTGCCACATAGAACTGAAAGAATGCATGACATGGAGGCAAATTCATATTGCCTATATCTGCCACATTCCATGCACTAACTATCAAACGACGCGAATTAGGATTATTTTTAATTTGTTCTATAACTTCGCTAATTTGGTCAATACTTCCTCCTTTATAATCAGGCCACGAACGCCATTGGTAGCCATAGATATGACCGAGGTCGCCATTCTCATCTGCCCACTCATTCCAAATACGCACTCCATTATCTTGAAGGTATTTCACATTAGTATCTCCCTTCAAAAACCACAACAACTCGTGTATAATCGACTTTGTATGCAATTTCTTTGTTGTCAACAAAGGAAATCCCTCTGACAAATCAAAACGCATCTGATGTCCGAACACACTTGTGGTGCCCGTACCTGTACGGTCTCCTTTAAAAACACCTTCGGTTTTTACTCTACGCAATAGGTCTAAATATTGTTTCATATAGTGGAATGTTTAATATAAATTATATGTAGTTTTTGTCACTTTAAATTCAGTGCGACGATTGATTTGATTACAAATTTCTTGTTGTTCGGCTGTAAGTGTTTCAATAAACTCTGGTGAAAGTACATCGCCTTTACGCAAGAATAATTTATACTGCTCAGCTAACTCTTCGCTAACAACCATAGGTTTAGTTTCGCCATAACCTTTTGGAGTTAAACGTCCTTTATCAATACCAGCTTTAATCAAATAATCAACAACAGATTGTGCACGTTTCTGTGATAATTCTTGGTTATTAGCATCATTACCCACCATATCGGTATGCGCCGAAAGCTCAATAGCTATATTAGGATTATCAGTCAAAATCTTTATCAAGCCTTGCAATCCTGACTCTGAATCTGCTGTTAATGTCCATTTACCAAACTCATAAAAAATATTATCCATCTTCACTGGACGCGACAACGAAGTAAGAGTAAAATCGTTTTCAAACAATTTACTATCAATCAAATCGTTGGTATTAAATTGATGCGATGAATTAAGATAACCTCGATGCGATGCCAACATCACATATTTTGTATTCAACGCCAAATTGATGCGATATGTTCCATCTTTTTTCGTACGCATCTTCACATTATCTCCATTATCTCCAACAAGACGAATTGTAGTTTCTCCCAAAGCCTCTCCTTTATCATCATACGCCGTACCTTCAATAGCATATACCAACTCTGGCAACTCAAAACGATATATCTTATCTATTGGTTTACGCTGTCCTCTACTTGATGAAAAATAACCCATGCTATTGTCTGCATTAAAAGTAATACCAAAGTCATCACCTGCCGAATTTATTGGTGTGTACATATTTTCTACCACCCAAGCTCCTACCGAATCTTGCACTGCCATATATATATCTAATCCACCAAAACCTTCATGCCCATCTGACGAAAAGAACAACACACCATCTTGGAGCACACAAGGGAACATCTCATTTCCAGAGGTATTGATAGCTGAACCAAGATTTTCTAATACAGTCCACTGTCCTCCCTCATTCACAGCGACCCAAATATCTTTACCTCCTTGTCCGCCATCGGCATCACTCACAAAATACAATTTACTTCCATCAGGTGAAATAGCTGGATGTCCTACTGTTATCGTTGTATCTGCAAATAATTGAATCAATGTAGGCTCAGTCCATTCTCCGCCCGAACGACTCGATTGATAAATCTGCCCTGCTGGCATATTTGCCAAACAACGAGTGAAATACATTGTCTTACCATCTGCCGAAAACGACACAACTCCCTCATCATCATCCGTATTAACAGCTCCTTCTAGCAGTTCAACCTCTTCCCACTCCCCCGAATTATTCTTACGAGCAGTATAAATATCATTATTCGGAACACCCGTAATTGGATTATTAATCTTCTTATTTTTAGACTTTGAGCGATTTGATGTAAATACTATCGACTCTGCATCCACCCCCATAAACGATGGCGAAAAATCAGAGTTTTTACGAGAATTAAACTCTTTTGCCAAAGAGACTTGATAACGTGTAAACTTCTCAGCCAAAACTTTCGCACTATCTACAGACAACACTCCTTGTTGCGCTTCATACGAATCAGGATAAGACTCCAGATAAATCTCAAAATTCTTTCGTGCATCTTTCAACTTACCTGTAGCCAACTGACTCTTAGCCAAATGCAAATAAACTATCGAGTCATTATATCTATAACGAATTGCCGAAGTATAAGAACGTACAGCTTTTGCATGGTTATTCGTATTATAATAGCATTCTGCAAGTTTGAAATTAACTTCAGCTTTCAATTTGCGCTGTTTACTTGTCGAAATTTTACCACTATTCTTACGATATATCTCACTTGCAGCAAAATACTCCCCATTTTCATACTTACGGTCTGCCTTTTTCAATCGCGCTGTAGTACTACATCCTGTCAACAACACAATCAAAATCAGCAATATACTTATCTTATTTTTCATATATTTTCCTTATTCCTTATTTTTTTAACCAAAGGCTCAAAGACCTTAGGTTCCTTATTCCTTGTTCCCTATTCCCTACTTAACACTTATTCTCGCAACTACACCATCTGTAGTAGTCAACACCCAATCCTTTTCGCCTACAGGCACCATAGTGTTAATGATAGAATTACCTATTTTGTGTTTCCACAACAGCTCGCCATCCGACGAACGCAAACAATTAATTTCCCCATTCTTTGTAGCAAAAACAATCTCGCCATTACGCTCTATAAGCATTGATGGATTGTGGTCATAACCAAATTTAGCATCCACCTTCCACAACAACCTACAATCCGAAGCCGCCACAGCCAACACACTATCATTCATACAACGAGAAAAAACGATTTTATTGTCCTCCGACAAACCAATTGTTTCTCTCACCTTGTGCTCTTTCGTACGCCAAAATGTCGAACCATCTGCCACACTCACTGCTGTCATATAACGGTCTGGTGCTGTAATAAACACTTTACCCTCAGCCACCACAGGCCATACTGCTGCTGGCGAAAAATGAGGACGAGTACCACCATTATTCCATTTCCATGCCAACGAACCATCCGCCACATCTAACGCATACAAATAACTATCCCACGCACCAAAAATCACCTTACCATCTACAATCACAGGACGCGACTCTTGATAATTCTTCAATCCATCAAACTCCCACACCAACTCACCATCGTCCAATCGCAAAGCTCTAAACTTACCATCACTCGCACCAATATACACAACACCATCTTTTATCATAGGCGAACCCATCACTGCATTACCCGTACGCTTACGCCAAATCAATTTACCAGTCTTAATATCAAGGCAATAAACATTTCTATCACACGATCCAAACACCACTTTCCCTTCTGCAAACATTGGCGTAGAAACAATACGCTCTCCTGTCTGATACGCCCATACCTCTTTCCCTTTTTTCAACGAATAACAATGAAACATACCCTTATCATCCCCAAAATAAATATTCTCCACATCTACCGCAGGCGTACCATATATGCCATACCCAATCTCTCTCACCCACACATCTTTCACGTTCTTATACCGCACATTAACCGAATAATCCGCACGCGGGAAATCTTTTTCATTACCCTCAACATATATTTTCTGCTCAATAGGCAATGCCATCCAACGCTCTTGCGCCTTACCTATAATCTTCTCGCTCACAAAAAGACTATCTTCTGTCATATCATACACCGTATATCCTCCAAATTCCTCTTTTGCTCGCAATGTCGAACGAGTCAACACACCTGTTATTCCATCATAACTAAGCACCTTATTCGTGTGATAATGACCACCTAAGAATGCTTGCGTATTATACTTACGCACCACATCAGTCAGCATCCACCAGTTGTCCACATCACCCGCTTGCAACGGATAGTGTGTTACGATAAACACAGGCATACGTTTGCCCACATTCTTCAACTGACGCTCCACCCAAATCACATCTTGTGGCGACACATGTCCGTCGCCCATCTTGATAATCGGACCTGTATTTATACCCAAAAACAAGAAGCCGTTGAATTGCAAACGGAAACGATTATCTCCAAATATGCGCTTAAAGTCAGTCGCACCCGACTCGCTCCACTTCGTATCATGATTGCCCGGCACAATGTAGTACGGACAATTCAACTTATCCAACTCTCTCTTTGCCACCATAAGCGACTTATAATCGCCCGTCTCAGCAATATCACCCGACACCAACACAAACGCAATATGCTCCTGTGTATTAACATCTTCTACGGCACGTTGCAAGTCAATAGTGTTATTTTCATTCGATTGCGAAATATGCACATCCGTAAATTGCGCAAACGAAAACGCAATATTTTCCACCTCTGGCGTAGCCATAGCATCTGCCAAAGTATTAACTTTCGACTGCTTCGGTTGCGCAAATACAACAACTACCTCAGCCACCAACGCAACAAATACAATACTTAATCTTCTATATAACATAACATTAATCTATTTTCAAAATAACACATATTAAACTGCAAATATAACAATTTTTATTAACATAAACAAACAACAATTCAAAAATCACTCCACATTCCTTACCACCTACTACTTACTCCCTATCTACAACATACTATAAACATACTATAAATATAGGATAAATATACTATAAACATACTATAAACATACTATAAAGTAACCTTCAGAGAATAAAAATACCTACAAATCACTATTGCTCATATCATTATTTTTTCATACCTTTGCCAGAAATATATAAACACAAATAAACTTATCATGAAATCTATTATCCATCTCGCCACAGTCCTCATCATCGCTATGGCATTTGCCTCTTGTGGCAACTCAACCCTCTCTGACGAAGTACGCAACGACTTTGCCACTCGTCGTGCATCTCTCAACAACGAAAACCTCTACTCCGTTTTCAATCAACAACTTACCACCAATGAGCGCGATGCTCTCACTTTCCTCTACGCCTATATGCCTCTCGGCGATATAGCATGCTACGACGGCAATTTCTTCCTTAAAAACGTACAAACTTCCCTCCGTGCACGCGCCGAAATGCCTTGGGGTAAAACCATCCCCGACCGCGAATTCCGCCATTTCGTGCTACCTGTCCGCGTCAATAACGAAAACCTTGACTCTTCTCGCTGGGTATTCTACAACGAACTAAAACCTCGCATCGAGCATCTTTCGCTCTACGATGCTGTGCTCGAAGTCAACCACTGGTGCCACGAATATGTTACCTACACCCCATCCGATGCTCGCACCTCATCTCCTCTCGCCTCTATCAAAACTGCCTACGCTCGTTGTGGCGAAGAATCTACTTTCCTCGTTGCTGCACTTCGTTCTGTAGGCATCCCTGCACGACAAGTTTATACTCCTCGTTGGGCGCATACCGACGACAATCACGCTTGGGTCGAAGCTTGGGTCGATGGCAAATGGCACTTCCTCGGTGCTTGCGAACCCGAACCTGTACTCAACCTCGGATGGTTCAACGCACCTGCTTCGCGCGGCATGCTCATGCACACCAAAGTGTTTGGCAAATACGATGGTCCTGAGGAGGTTATGCAACGTACTCCGCTCTTCACCGAAATCAACGTAATCGACAACTACGCCCCTTGTTCACGTGCCGAAGTTCGCATTCTCGACCAAAACAACACCCCAATCGAAGGTGCTACAGTCGAATTCAAACTCTACAACTATGCCGAATTCTACACCGTAGCTCGCAAAACAACCGACGCCAATGGCACCACATTCCTCACCGCAGGCAATGGCGACATGCTCGTTTGGGCAACCCACAACGGCAAATTCGGTTACAGCAAACTCTCTTTCGGCAAAGACTCCACAATCAACATCATTCTCAATCGCACTCCTGGCGAAACCTACACCGAACAACTCGACATCATTCCGCCACGCGAATGGGCTAACCTCCCAGAAGTGACAGAAGAACAACGAGCAGAGAACAATCGTCGCTTTGCCTACGAAGACTCTATTCGCAACGCCTACATCGCCACTATGTTTGATAAAGAAAAGGCAAGTATATATGTCAAATCACACTATAGCATCAGACTTAAATATTTAATTGCCGACATATTGGTACTATCACGAGGCAATCATGCTACTATATTGGAGTTTCTCGAACGCATGGATGGTTACGAAATCGAGGATAAAATGGACTTTTTGCTCAACCTTTCAGCCAAAGACCTTCGCGACATCACTACCGAAGTAATTAACGACCACTACGAGGACTTCGATAGTATAGCAAGTCGCCACGTGGCTTCATATACAGTTCTTTCGCGTTACATCCGCAACCCTCGCGTAGCCAACGAAATGCTAACCCCTTACCGCTCATTCTTCCGCAATGCTATTGACGAGGAGCAACGCATCCAATATCGCAAAAACCCTATGTTGCTCGTCGATTGGGTGCGCAAAAACATCACTATCGACCCAGAATGCAACCTTGGAGGCGCACCTATTCAACCAATGGGGGTATGGAAAGCTCGCACAGCCGATGCCCTCAGTCGCAATATCTTCTTCGTTGCCCTTGCACGCTCGCTCGACATTCCTGCTCGCATTGATGAAGTAACAGGCAAAGTGCAATTAATCGATCCAACCAACTCTTATATACACGAAATATTTACTACCGACATCAATTTCGAGTCGGAAGAGCAAATCGCTACCCCACAAGGTCGCCTCGTGGCTACATTCGAGCCTACGAAAACTCACGACGACCCTAAATACTACTACCACTTCTCTATCTCGAAAATAACAGACGAGGCTCGCCTCCAACTGCTCAACTACGATGAGGGCGAGAGCGGTATGGAACAAGGTGCTGCATGGAGCAATCTGCTCAAAAATGGCACTACGCTCGATTGTGGCAACTACCTCATGGTGACAGGCTCACGCCTTGCTAATGGTGGTGTACTTGCCCAAATGAACTTCTTCACTATCGAAGAAAATCAAACCACCCAAACCGAACTCGTCATGCGCCAAAGCACCGACCAAGTGCAAGTTATAGGCTCATTCAACTCCGAATCGCTCTATACCAAATACGAAACACAAGATAATTCTCAGCTCTCAATTCTCAATTCTCAATTCTCAATTCTTTCAACCACAGGTCGTGGCTACTTCGTTATTGGTATAATTGGTTATGGCGATGAGCCTACCAACCACGCACTCCGCGATATTGCCAACGTGGCAAGCGAATTGAACGATTGGGGTCGCCCAATGATTCTCCTCTCGCCTAACAGCGACTTGGCAAACAAAACATTCTCGAGCGACTTGCTCTCAACTCTCAACTCACAACTCACAAACCTCAACTTCGGTATCGACACCAATGGATCAATCCAAGAGCAAATCGTTCGCGAAATGAAACTCACCAATACCTCTCTCCCAATATTCATAATCGGAGATACATTCAACCGCGTAGTCTTCTGCTCTCAAGGCTACACCATCGGACTCGGCGAACAACTCATCAAAACCATCCACCAACTCGAAAATTAAAACAACAACAAAATAGCATTATTTTATTCTCAATAAAACAAAATAACCGGAAAATCTGGTCTTTACCAAACTTTCCGGTTATTTTATAATCTCCATCTATAGAACTTATCCATCTACAAATTTCACTACACAATCATACTAAGTGCCGAAGGTATAATTTCTACAGTATATGGTCCATGACCATCAAGCATAATACCGTCTGTCTCAATCAAAAAAGATTGACGGTTTTTTATTTCAAAGCGTTTTGTGGTCTTCATTGTACATGCCGGATGATTCCATAACTCACCTCGAAAAAGATATGAGAGTGCTGTTATTATAATTTTGAATGTTGGACGTGGTATCATATTTGTATGAAATAGTCCATCTGTTGGGTCGGCTGGCACTTGTTTTAGTCCACCACCAGAATAGCAACCATTACCTACGGCTATGGTAAATACTTCATCTACAATTGCGTCATCATCATAAACAAGCTGCATTTTTGTTGGTTTCCATTTGAATACTGCAATCAAAAGACTTAATGTATATACCCACGAATGACCACCATAGATACGCTTCATACGGTCTGTCACTTGACATACTTGGGCATCAAACCCTACACCCATTCCATTAAGGAAATAACGTTTACGCTCCTCTCCATCAACATAATATGTAATACAACCTAAATCGACTTTCACCCGATTGCGCTCATAAAAACGGTCCGACATTTTGCGTTTCGACTTATATAAGCCCCAATATCGCGCCCAATCATTGCCTGTTCCATACGGAATCAATGCGATAGAAACTGAACTTTTGTCTTCAACATTTGAGGTATATATACCATTAACTACCTCATTAACAGTACCATCTCCTCCGACTAAGAGAAGATTACGAAATCCTCGTTCGACAAGATGACGAGCTATTTCGGTGGCATGACCAACATATTCAGTAGTCCATACTTGAAATTCGATTTCGGCACGTTTCAATGTTCGATACATCTTAACCCAATCACGACGCAAACGTCGTTTGCCTGCTTTTGGATTAATGATTACTGCCCATTTATGTTCTGATTCACAATTCATAGTATTTGATTAAAAAGTCCTTAAACTTTTAATTATATAATATGGAGGTTTTCTTGCTTGCAGGTTGCTTGCACCTTGCTGCTTGTTACTATTAACATTGTCCTTATTCTCAATTTTTCTCTCTACTCAAAATTTGATCTATAATAGTAATTGCAGCCATAGCTCGTACTACAGCTACAGCTCGTGGAGCAACACATACATCATGACGACCTGAAATTTGCACAGCAACAGCCTGACCCGAATCTGTCACTGTACGTTGTGGAGTTGATATCGAGGATACTGGCTTAAATGCTACACGAAAATAGATCGGTTCTCCTGTTGTGATACCTCCCAACAATCCTCCTGCACGATTTGTATTAAACTTAACTTTCCCTTTCTTAATCAACATCTCATCGTTACTTTCCGTACCTTGTACCGATGCTGCAGACATACCCAATCCATATTCAAACCCTTTAGCCGCAGGAATTGACATCATAGCCGATGCAAGATCGGCCTGCACCTTATTGAATATTGGTTCACCAACACCCACTGGTACACCTTTTATTTCACATCTCACTGCGCCTCCAATAGTATCACCTTCTTCTCTTACCTGCTCAAGCAAATCAAGCCAAAGAGCTTCTGTAAATCTATCAGGACAACGAACCGGACTTTTATCAACATCATTACCATCTGTTACATCAGGAAGTAATATCGGCCCTATTTGATCAACATACGCCGCAATAGAAACACCTTTCTTCGCAAGCCATTGTTCTGCTATCGCACCTGCAACCACTTGAGCTATAGTTGTACGAGCCGAAGCGCGACCTCCTCCTCTATAATCGCGAATACCATAACGTATATCGTATGTATAATCGGCATGTCCTGGACGATAAATATGCTCAAAATCGGCATAATCTTCACTACGAACATCTTTATTGCGGATTATAAAGGCAATTGGTGTTCCAAGCGTAACTCCTTCGTATATACCTGATAAAAACTCAACATTATCAGTTTCACAACGTTTAGTCGAACCTGCTACAGTTTGAGGAGAACGAAGTGCCACTCGACGCTTAATTACATCAAAATCAAGACGCAATCCTGCAGGACAACCATCTATTACACCTCCAATAGCAGGTCCATGACTTTCGCCAAAAGTAGTTAATCTAAATATGTGACCAAAAGTATTCATTTTTTTCAATGCACAATGCACAATACACAACCAGCGTGGAGCTGTAGCGAAAAATGCACAATTAATACTAGAAGAACTATTTCCTATTCCTTGTTCCCTATTCCCTAATTAACAGCATCCGCCGCCACAACCAGAACATCCACCTTCGCCACATGAGTCACATGAGCAACCACCACCGCAACCATGGTGCATCATTGCATGAAGTTCTTCTTCTGTTGGTTGTGTAACACTAATAATACGACCAGAGAAATATAAATCTTCACCTGCCAATGGGTGATTGAGGTCAACTTTCACAACTTCTGCTTTTACTTCTACTATTTCAGCATTGATACGATTACCTTCGTTATCTACAAGCGGAACTATTGCTCCTGGGAATACTTTTTCATCATCGAATTTACCGTCAATCATAAAAATATTTTTAGGCAATTCAATAACGCTTTCTTCTTCATATTCACCATAAGCATCAACTACAGGAATCATGAAATCAAACTTATCTCCTTCACCAAGACCTTCAAGATTTTCTTCGAATTTAGGCAACATCATACCCATACCATGAAAATATTGAAGTGGTTGTTCTGGTGTTGTTTCTTCCATGAGTTCGAGTTCACCATTTTCGGTTTTTACAGAAAGTTTGTACTGTAAAATAACTAATTTGTTTTCTGAAATTTTCATAATTTTTTAATGTTTTTTCTATAGCAAGTAGCAAAACCACAAGCCTTTTTGTTAATATTTTTATAAATTATTAATTCAAACTATTCATCATTTTCTCTTGTCAAGCCAATTTATATTAGCACTACGTCCCGATCGCTTATCATATTTAAGGTCTTTCAACATCGACGCATTAGCTCCAATCGTAACCATAAATGATTTATATAATCCAAATGGCGATACCGATGCCGACAATGACCAACAATGCAAATCTCTATAAATCGACATTGACGTTTGTGTTATCTTCCAATTTTCTAAATCCACCGAACCCGAAAAGTTCATACGCCATTTCTCTGCTGGTTGAATACTTCCACTAAACGTCAAACTATGCGTATATCTCAATTTATAAGCTGATGTATTAGGATTATAAAATTCTTTTGTCATCTTCTCTGCAAAACCAAACGAATAATTAACCGTGAAACTCCAAGGTATTTTCACTGGAGCATATCCACCTCTATCTTCTTCTCCATCTTCATCCGATTTCTCATCTTCTTCATCTTTATTACCAAAAATATTGTCTATTGGCTCACCTGTAATTGGGTCACGCTCCACATCCAATTGCGCATTCGGATTCAATGGGTCTGCCATTGCATCATCCATCAAATTATCATCTTCCGCCTCTTCTTTTTTCTTCTTTTTCTCTTTTTTCTTAAATGTATCATTATTAAATGTGTAAGAAAAACTCGTACGAGTTCCCTTAAAGTGCATCATCTCCCCATGATTCCAGTGCAACTGACCTGTTCTGACAATATTTCCTCTATCATTTGGCAAATATCTATAAGGGTCAAACTGCCCACTTAAATTAAGCGAAAATCGTTTTGTCAATTTCAAACGAATTGCCACCGACAAGTTACTCCAATTCATCGAATCTGCCGCAAAATTATAACCCCAATTCAACGAAAAATTATCTATCAAACTGACTTTCTTATACGACATTCCGGTTGTGTCATTCTTATCCTTAATCTTCATCTCTACATTATTCTGCACCCCGAAACTAACTGTCGACGACACACCTCTACCTGGCACACCATACATTCCATTCGAATATGGCGAATAAATTACCTCTTCTTGCGAAATTGGATGAATACTATTTTTATCTACAACCGTTTTTGTATAAGAATCATAAAAACCAAACAAATCTGACCCAAAATCAGGATGATACGAAAAACTCAACGATGGTGTCATGACGTGACGAATCCTATCTACATAATCACCAAACCATTTACGAAACGGAGTATAATATCCATACAATTTTGTTGACAATGAAGCATTTGTCGAAAAATCATACACACGATAAAATCCGTATGTCGTATCCATCACCTCTTCTTGCCTTGTTAAATCCCAATCTCTATTTATACGATTAAAATACCAACGCTCATTATAATTCTCACTAATCGAAAAGTTTATATACTTAAACAGAGTGAACGATGCCGATATCGGCAACGAATGTCTTACACCATTTTTCCAATCTCGCACAAACGACGACTTAAACAACATGTTTTCCTTCGTACTAATACTATTACTTGCTGTCATCGAATAACTCAAACGTATCTTCTCATACCATCGCTCTTTACCAATCGGTTTTTTACGCTTAAATGGATAAACCTGCGACATATTCACTGTCAACGTAGGCAACGTAAGCGAAATAGTCGAGTCTTGTGTCCTTTGTGTCAAGTTAGCATTCAACGACACGCTCCACGGACTCTCAGGGAATCTCTGCGTATAGTTTATACTCGAACTCGTAACATTCTTCGATTGCTCTGCTGGATTATAATAATTATTGATATTGCTTGTATTATAACCACTCGTAGTGAAATCCACCGACGCCGAAAATGTCGAATACTGACTCGCCTTCGAATCCTGCTGATGCCTCCACGACACCCTAAAGTTCTTAGCCTTACTATAATCTGGCAAACCCTTCTCTCCCCTCACATCCTCGCGATACGACAAATTAAACGAACCACTAAACTTATAACGCAACCTATACTGACTCGCCAAACTCACCGCCCACGTTCCTTTCGTAAAATACTCACCCAATATTTCCAAATCCACATAATCATTTATCGCCCAATAATATCCACCATTCCTCGCAAACAATCCGCGCTCCAAATCTTCACCAAATTGTGGCATAATAATACCCGAAGCATACTTCTTCGTCATCGGAAAGAATCCAAATGGAACCGCCAACGGCAATGGCACATCTGCCAACACAAAATACGCTGGTCCAGCAGCAATACTCTTACCTGGATTCAATTTCGCCTTCGTCAATTGAAGATAAAAATGTGGATGGTCATGATGGTCACAAGTAGTATACTTTCCGCCCTTCATAAAAAACGACTGATCCTCAAACATCTTAGTCTGATCTGCTACAATATACCCCTCATCCTGCTGTGTCACCACACGACGCACATACGCCTTCTTAGTCTTAAAATTATAACTCATATACTTCGAGTTATACGACTCCGTACCATCACTAAACACTGGATCTCCAACAGCATTACCCATCGAATCCACCGTACCTATAGCATATATCGTCGAACTATCCAACTTAAATCGTATATACTCCGCCTGCAACTCTATCGGCTTCGATTGCATATACTTTACCTTTCCCTCTCCATACAAAAATCCAGTACCATCCGTAAAAAACACAATCGAATCCCTTGCCTGATATTGCACCTCTGCATCAAGCGCATCCTTTCTCGGCGCAGTAGTCGAATCCACACCCAAACTATCAACTCCTACTCCCAAACTATCTATTCCAACACTATCAATCGACAAACCCACAGAATCCAAAACTGCCGAATCTAACAACAATTCTCGCCCCAAAATCGTGTCATTTTGCGATACAACAACTGCATCGGCATCAATAATCCCCAAAAATAGGACAAAGACACCAATCACAAAAAACACTTTTTGCAAATATAACCTTCTGTTTATCAAAAACTTTTACTCTATAAAGATATACTTATCGCAGTTTACATAAAATTAACGACAAAGATACTAAAAAATTTCCCTAAAAACAATACCCCACAACAAAAAAACGCCAACCTCTCTCCAGAGAGATTGGCGTACGATATCAATTCTATCAACTATCTCACAATCAACCGCGACGCCTCTACCGTCTGATTATCAATAATCAATCGCATAACATACACCCCACTATTCAATCCCTCCAAATTCATCGTTATCGTAGGATTATTTTCAGCAACATCCATATTCCATATACCATACTCATCTGCTCGCCAATAAACATAAATACTATCCCCATTAGGCTGTACTCTTAGATATGGACCGGGATGAGCCACTGATGCAAAAATATAATTACAAACAATTACGCATAAAAACAAAATAACACTTAATTTTTTCATAATATTGTTTATTAAAATTGAAATATTTTTATTTATTTTACAAGCCTAGTTTTATAATCTATAGGATGTTCTGCAACAGGATTTTTAACAAAAGAATAACCTATAATATCAACAAAAATATATGTCTTAAAAAAATCCTCACAATCTTCACAAGACGAATATTCGCTATATCTATATTTCTTCCCTCGTTCTTGTGATAACCGAACTAATTCATCTAATTGCTGATATTTCCTATTAAAAAGTTTATTTATTTTATTAATCCGTTTTCTCAATTGCTTATTGTCCGTAATATTTATTCGTTCATAAAAATTAGAATCTAAAATTGCCCCTCCATGCCTATTCTTACTAAAACATTCATAAACATCAACAACACTAACAACATCAAGAGAATCCTTCAAACGAGTAGAAAAATCTATATAATGATTTACAAAATAATACTCGTTTGTAGAATCATTTGTATATAACAATAAACAAGAAAAATCATAGCTTCCAAATTTAGTTTCTCTAACTAACCAACTTGGGATTCCAAAATTACACCCTTCTGTATCGTTTATATTTTGCCATTTTATTTTAGGATTTATCCAATATTCTTTTAGTTGATTATTTAGAGTTATATATTCAAACAATTGCCCCTTTTGTCCTCTTTTCCTTTTATGAGTTTTTCTCCAATAATTCAAAACAGTTTTTTTATCAACTTCTTTAAACGTAGAAGTTTTTGAGACTATTTGATCTGTCAAAAAACGTTTTCCATTTATTTTTGTAACATAAACCCAATAACCTTCTCCATTTCTAGCAACTTCTTTCCTTTTTCCATCTGTATAAAATGCCCTACTATGCTCATCTCCATTAAAATAAATATAAATACTATCCCCATTAGGCTGTATTTTTAGATATGGTCCTGGATAAGCTGCTGATGCAAAAATAAAATTACAAACACTTATACACAAAAACAAAATAATGCTAATTTTTTTCATGACAATCTCAATTTTGAGGTTGAATAACAAAATAAAATATAGTATCTACTAAAGTATGTGTTTTAAAAAATTTATCACATGAAATACAATTATAAGGTGGATCTTCATAATATTCAGAATTATCATTCTTGAGCATTTTATTTGGATTTGATTCATCATAAAAAACACCCATATCAACAATAGTACCATCACATTCATATATCATAAAGTTACTATACTTCCACATGGTTGATTTTCTTACAATATAATCTATATAAGTCAAATCATTCCTAAATAAAAAAAAATAACAATAATATACGTATGGCATAGATTCTATTTGTTCATATAGTTTTAATACTCTATCATAATCTTTCTTTAACCACTCCAAATTATTTAATGGGTCATTAACTCCACAACATTCCACTTCCCAATTTACCCAAATTATACGATTATTATCAATATCTGTATGAGTAAAATTCCCGTCTTTTTTCACACTGCATCCCGCTAAAATCAGCATGGATAACAAAATAAAAAAGATTAGTTTTTTCATAATGTCTCCTACTTTAAATGATAAAAAATAAGATTACTAAAGATTTTAAGGTACGCATCAATACCCCTAAAACTCGTCGCAAATATACAAAATAAATTTACGAAAAACAAATATTTTCCGCTGAAAATTACAAACATTTATAAAATACACATAATCCTTATCAATTACTAAAAAATTATACAAAAACACACCATATTGTCCCACTATTTAAAGGAGACGAAAATTGCAAATTAGCGAGTGTAGAACCAAACTCACTTGAACCAGTGCTCTTTAAGCCTTTGGCGATAAAACTATACCGAGCAAAAGCAATTTGGACAGAGTCAATCAAACGAACATAGGAGGTCCCCAAGAAATAAAAAGCAACTTTTCAACTAAACCGACAAACAACCAAACCCTCTCCCATACTATAACATATTATAAACATATGATAAATATACTATAAATATAGGATAAATATACTATAAACATACTATAACCTTACCCACAAGCAAACTCATTAACTTTTTTTATAAAACAAATATTGCCCATATTACTTTTTTTTCGTAAATTTGCACAAAAATAACCCATTAAACTATGAAGTTAAAAATCAGCATATTATCAATATTTAGCATCTTATTTGCCTTAACAATTTCAGCAAAACAATTCACCGTAGTGCTCGACCCAGGTCATGGCGGTAAAGACCCAGGCGCAGTAGGCAAAAAAGGTCAAGAAAAAAACATCAACCTCAACGTTGCACTCGCTGTCGGCAAAATGATAAACGAAAAACACCCTGACGTTAAAGTAGTTTACACTCGCCAAACCGACAAATACGTAACTCTTCAAGAACGCCCAAATATTGCGAACAATGCCGACGGAGACCTATTCATCTCCATTCACACCAACGCAAGCGAATCAACAAAAGCCTATGGTGCCGAAACCTTCACACTCGGTCTCTCGAAGTCGCAAGCCAACTTCGAAGTAGCAAAACGCGAAAACTCAGTGCTCCTCCTCGAAGAGGGCAACAAAGAGACCTACCAAGGCTTCGACCCCACATCGCCCGACTCCTACATCATGTTCGAATTCATGCAAAGCAAATACATCGACCAATCAGTCGAAATCGCATACTATATCCAACAAGAATTCATCGGAATCAAACGCCTCGACCGCGGTGTACGCCAAGCCATCTTCTGGGTACTACACCAAGTAAAAATGCCAAGCATCTTAGTCGAACTCGGATTTATCACAAACCCAAACGAAGAAAATTTCCTAATCTCCGACGAAGGCCAAAACAAAATGGCAACTTGCATCTACTCGGCTTTCGAAAAATACAAACACGAATACGACAAGCGCACAATTACAACGCCTCAAATCGTTGAAACAAAGCCCGAAAAACCTGTAGAGCAAGCCGCGCAACCTCAAAACACCGAAAAACCTAAGACAACAAAAAAGGACAAAAAAGACAAACCAAAAGAAAACAATAAGCCTACAAAACCTGCGCCTGAAGCAAAACCTGACGTTAAGCCTACTGCACCAACCTCTGCCGTAACCTACAAGATTCAGGTATTCAGTTCGCGCACTCTCATCCCTAAAAACAATTCCGACTATCGCAAAGCAGAAAAATACCAACCAGTTTCCCACTATTCCGAAAACGGCTGGTATAAATACACTTGTGGCGACACCCACACATACGCCGATGCCGAAAATCGCTTAAAAGAAGTGCGCCAAATATTCAAAGACGCCATACTAATAGCCTTCGAAGACAACAAAAAAATCTCAATCGCCGAAGCCAAAAACAAAGAATCACAACCAAAACCAGAGCCACAAATAACCCCAAAAGAAGAAACCACAAAAAACAACATCATTTTCCGCATACAAGTATTCAGCTCACGCAACGAAGTGCCAAAAGACAACTACGATATGCGCCGCGCACAAAAATACGAACCCGTAACATACTACACCGAAAACGGATGGTATAAATACACTTGCACCGAAACCTCATCTTACGACAAGGCAAAAGAAAATCTAAAAATAGTACAAGAAACCTTCAAAGATGCCGTAATCGTGGCATTCAAAAACAACAAAAAAATATCAATCAACGAAGCAATAGAAAAAAAATAAAGTAATATGAAAAAATCATTCTTCACAAAAGAAGTCAAAATCGGACTCGCATTTGTTTGCGCCCTAACATTCCTCATTTGGGGTATCAACTTCCTCAAAGGTGTAAATCTATTCACTCCAAGCAACCACTATTACCTTAAATACGAACGCATCGATGGACTCGTAGTCTCTAACGGCGTATTCATCAAAGGCTACAAAGTAGGTCAAGTACGCGATATCAAATACGATTTCACCCAAAAAGAGTCTTTCGTAGTTGATATCCTAATGAACCAAGACATCAAACTACCTAAAGGCACAATAGCATATCTCTTCGACGAAAGCATGCTCGGAGGCAAAGGAATCAACCTCATATTTACCGAAGAAGCAGACTACCATACATCAGGCGATACATTGATTACCGACGTAGAAAAAGGCCTTATGTCATCTATGGCAGACATAGTGCCAACAATCCAATCTACAATCAAACATGCCGATTCACTCATTCTCTCAATCAATAACCTTGTCAATTCAGCAGAAATCCAACATAGTCTCAACAACTTTGAATCTATTACCGCAGAACTTCACAAAACTTCACGTAGCTTAAATAAAATAATCGACGAACAATTCCCACCTATAATAAATAACGTCAACACTATTTGCACCGACTTAAAATCCGTTACAAACCAACTCAGTGGCGTGCAATATCAAGACATCATTCAATCGCTCGATTCTACCCTCTCTAACGTAGAAGAACTCACCGAACGCCTCAACTCTCCAAACAATTCACTCGGCCTCCTTCTCAACGACCAATCGCTCTATAATAACGTAAACACAACTATCAGCAGTGCAAACAATTTGCTCCTCGACCTACAAAACGACCCACGAAAATATCTCTACCCTCTCGGACGCAAAACAAAGAAAAAATAAAGACCTATTTATTTCAAATAAATCTAAATAACAAAAATATTCAAAAAATATTTTTCTTAATACTTAAAAACAATAAAAGTCCAATAATCAAGCATTTTGGACTTTTATTATCCCTAGATACCAAATATCACAACAACACACTAAAACGTTAACAATCAAACACATAAACCAATTTAATTTTACAAAAAACTCTTAAAATCAATCAATTACAACAAACAAATTGAATATAAACAAGATAGAGTTTTTTTAGTGTCTCAAATTAAAATAACACTTTCGTAATTCAAAAAAAATTACGAAATTTGTATCGAAAATCCACTATAGATTTCATCTATTTTAACTCCCTAAACATCAGTCAATTTGAGTTTTTTACCCTTCTTAAAATATTTGAAGGGAAGGAGTTTAGGCGAAAAAACAAAACGAGAATGGAACAACACGTAAAATTTTGGAACCAATGTCTTCACATTATTGAAGAAGTGATAGGAGAGCCTATGTATAGCACATGGTTCATCCCTATCGTGCCATTAAGTTACGTGGATAATAATTTCACAATCCAAGTTCCATCTCAATTCTTCTATGAATATATAGAAGAGCAATTTGCCGATTTATTACATAAAACACTCAATCGTGTAATAAATTCAGACGTCAAGTTATTATACCGTATCAAAATTGACAATTCCGAAAATAACGACAGAGGTTCAATCACATTACCACCTGAAAGTTCTTCGGTATTCGACAATAGACAAACTACTCTACCGCAAGTAGAAACACCTTTCACTACAGTTGAACGAAAATCTTTCGACCCTCAACTCAATCGCAATTACAATTTTGCTAACTACATTGAAGGCGCAAGCAACCGCTTAGGTCGCTCTGCAGGCCTTAACATTGCCGATCAACCTGGTCGCTCTATTTTCAACCCTATATTCATTTGGGGTGCTTCTGCTGTGGGCAAAACTCACTTAGCTAATGCAATAGGTCTTGCTGTAAAAGAAAATTATCCCGAAAAACGAGTGCTCTATGTATCAGCAAACCTTTTCCAAATGCAGTACTCTGATGCTGTAAGAAACAATCAAAGCAACGACTTTCTCAGTTTCTATCAAAGCATCGACGTTCTCATCATTGACGACATCCAAGAATTAGCAGGCAAAACTAAAACACAAAATACATTCTTCCACATTTTCAATCATCTACATCTAACTGGCAAACAACTCATCATGTGTTGCGACCGCGAGCCAAGCAAATTAGAAGGCATGGAAGACCGCTTGCTTAGCCGCTTCAAATGGGGATTTGTAGTTGAAATCGAAAAACCAGATTTTAACCTCCGTAAAGCTATTCTCAAACACAAAGCTTATAAAGACGGTATCATAGTACCTGAAGATGTAATTGATTATATTGCAGAAAATGTAACAAGCAGTGTTCGCGACCTTGAAGGCGTACTTATTTCCCTACTCGCACACTCAACTCTTATAAATGCCGAAATCAACATCCAATTAGCTCAAAAAATTGTAGGTAATGTAGTTGAAATGCCAACAATAGAAAAAGAAGACATTACAGTTGACAAAATATGCAATATTGTATGTCAATACTACTCTCTCCCTCTTGAGGCTATCAACTCAAAAAGCCGCGAACGCAAAATTGCCGAAGCTCGCCAAGTGGCTATGTATTTGGCTCGTACCTACACCAATACATCTTTGTCAGTTATCGGTCAATCAATGGGTAAACGCGACCACACAACAGTGCTATATGCCTGCAAAACAGTGCAAAATCAAATGGACGTTGACGCTACATTCAAAGCTCGCATTCATACATTAGAATCTCAAATACAACAAAAATAAATTATTAAATTTTAAAAAATCCGTTTTCAAAAAAAAACGGATTTTTTTTGCTCTATAACAAAAAAAATTGTAACTTTGCACCGAATTTATTACAAGCAACAAACGCAGTATGAAATTTAATCGTATCAAAGCACATATCGCAGCGTTTCTTGCCATACTAATGGTGAGTTATTTTGCATCGATGACTATTTGCCTCCACACACACGAGGTAAATGGTGTTGTTGTAATGCACTCACACCCATATCAATCTGCGTCTCACTCGCATACTAATGCTCAAATTGCATTATTCTCTCAACTGAACAATTTCGAGTCTTTCATATCAGTTGACGAGCTTATCAAGTCGCCTATACTAAACCAAATCGGCGAATCTCATTCCTCTGTATTTTTCTCAATTTTATCTATAAGCGTAGAATATTCTTCTCTACGCGCCCCTCCTGTATGCTAATATGTTAAACACTCTGTATGGGCAAAAGTATGCGAAGATATCAATCTTTGCAATTTTGTGCATACCGTGTGCGTCATTAGTACTAATTAGCATTTTCTAAAAAATTTCCCATTTTTATTCATTATTTTAAAGCCGGATTACAGAAGTTAATCCTGCGTCTGCGTATGTATAATCAATTGATATACATTCGAATAGTTTTTGTTTCTTAATAGTTTAACAAAAATAAAAGACATGAAAGTAAAATTACTTGCTATGAGCCTTTTGTGCCTATTTACATTCGGCACAATTGGTGCGACAGAAGCGTCTGCGCCCGACTCAACGAAAACCGAAAAATCAAATTTCGGACTAAAAAAATCAAATCTACTCATCGGTGGATATGGAGAAATAGTGATGACTCGCAACTTTTTTAGCGATAATTATCTCCGCTATTCTAAACCCGAAGCGTATGCCAACGATCGTGGACATGGACGCTTTGATATTCCCCACATGGTCATATTCCTTGGCTATGATTTTGGCAAAGGATGGACTTTTCAAACCGAAATAGAGTTTGAACATGGGGGCATCAGTGCTGCCACTGAAATAGAGGAAGAAGAAGGTGGTGAATACGAAACTGAAGTAGAACGCGGTGGCGAAGTCGTTCTTGAACAACTTTGGATTCAAAAGGCTATGCTTGATGGTCGTCTCAACATCCGACTCGGTCATATAATCGTGCCTATAGGTCAGACTAATCAACACCACATGCCTAATGAGTATTTCGGTGTATATCGTCCTGAAGGTAACAATACAATACTACCTTGTACATGGCACGAAACCGGAGTAAGCCTTTGGGGAAAGACAAAACAATGGCGCTACGAAGCTCTCTTCATTGCAGGTCTTGACTCCGACCGCTTCAATCGCAAAAATTGGATAAAAGGCTCAGCTGGTTCGCCTTACGAGTTCAAGATAGCAAATACTTATGCTACGGCTCTCCGCATTGACAACTACTCTGTTCCTGGTTTACAACTTGGTTTGTCTGGTTATGCTGGCAATTCGTTTCGCAATACCCTCTCGGTAAACAAAAACGAAAAATACAAAGATGTAAAAGGCACTGTGCTTCTCGGTGCATTCGACTTCAACTACTCTGCCTACAATTTCATTATTCGTGGTGGTGTAATATATGGTCATCTCACCGATTCTAAACTCATCTCACAATATAATATGTCGATGCCTAACGCCTCTGTTTCATCGAAACAAGCAGTGGCTTCCGATGCTATTTCGATAGGAGTTGAAGCTGGTTACGACTTTTTTGCTCTTAATCCAAAACTTAAAGCCGACAACCAAAAGTTCTATCTCTTTGGCCGCTACGACTACTACGATTCTATGTTCCGCACTGCTCCTGGCATCACTAACTACGAATGGTGTGGTCGCAATCGCGTCGCTGTCGGCGTCAATTACTACCCTGTAAAACAAGTAATTATCAAAGCCGAATACGCCAATGGCATAATGCCTACAGGATTCAACAACGAACCATCTGTCTCTATCGGTGTATGCTTTGCTGGATTCTTCTTGTAATAAAACAAAATAACAATAAATTACTAACCTAGAGAATAAACACTTATTGTTTATCCTCCAAAACTAAAAATTCAAAAAAAATGAAATTTACTAAATTCTACTTGATGGCGGCTTTGGCTGCTACAACATTGTTCACTGCTTGTGAACAACAACCTCAAGGGGGCGACGACGAAATGTCGGAAAAAGAAATTGCTCTTCAAAAAGCAACAATTGCCTACATCGACAACACTGTAGTACCAACTTACAAAGGTATGGCTGATGCAGCGATGCAATTAGCTACAACTACAGAACAAATGCTTGCTGATTTCAAAGCTGGTAAACTCGAAACTGCTCTTATTCAACAAGCTGGTAATCAATGGCGCGAAGCTCGTAAATATTGGGAACAAAGCGAAGCTTTCCTTTTCGGTGCTGCTGCCGATTACAACATCGACCCACACATCGACTCTTGGCCTCTCGACCAACTCAGCATGGAAAATATGCTTGCCAACGAAGAACAAATGGCTCAAATGTCGGTTGACTATGTTGCAAACAACCTCGGATATGGTCTCCTCGGTTTCCACGCTGTTGAATATATGATTTTCGAACTCGACGAAAATGGCTCAAAATCACAACCTCGCTCAATCAGCAAATATACCGAAAACGAACTTATATATCTTGCTGCCGTAGCTGGCGACCTTCGCAATCAATGTGTTCGTCTCGAAGCTTCTTGGGCTGGTATGGACAACATTTCTGCCGAAAAAGTTGCTATAATCGAAGAGGCTGAACTCGAACCTGGTCGTAACTATGGCGACGAAATGAAAAATGCGGGCAAAGCTGGTAGCCTTTACGTAAACTATCAAGCTACTGCTGAAGAACTTGTTCAAGGTTGTATCGACATTGCAGACGAAGTTGGTAACATGAAAATCGGACGTCCTGTCAATGGTTCTGAAGATGGCGACCGTAGCTACATCGAATCTCCATACGCACTCAATTCTATCGAAGACTTTGCTAACAATATCATCTCTATCCAAAATGCTTATCAAGGTTCAAACGAAGGTGATGCCTCTGTATCTGACTACATCAAATCTATCGATTCTGAACTCGATAACACTCTTTGCCAACAACTCGCCGAAGCATACGACCTTATCAAATCTATCCCTGAACCTTTCACTAAAACAGCTCAAACTAACGAAAATGCAGCAAAAGCTGTTGAGTTCGTAGGTACTACAATCGTAGAAACTCTCGAAGAGGTAATGGCTATCCTTTCTCAGTACTAATAAACAACGAGCAAGGCGAGCCTACTACTCGCCTCTCGTTACTAAAATTTATAACATGAAAAAATTCTTATTCTACGCAACAATTCTGTTGGTTCTCGCATCATGTAATCCCGACGATCAAGGCGGAACTACACCTGATGAACCTACAGAAAAACCAGTATGGTATTATGCTGGTGGTAAATTAGGTACATCATACCTTTTCACATCTAATGCTCTCGAACAACCTACCGAAGCTGTAAACAACGCAGGTATGTACCTCTCATTCAAAAATGGTGAGGCTTTGTTCGAAAAACAATTTATGTCTAATGTCAATGGCACTCGTGGTGGTCTCGGACCCGTTCATATCCGCACTTCTTGTATGCACTGCCACCCAGGCTATGGTCATGGTACTCGCATCCCGGCCGGACAATTCAACACTCGCGAAATCGGCAATGGTTGTCTCCTCGTTGTGCACAACCCTGAAACCGAAGCCTATGTATCTTGGCTTGCTGGTATGCCTCAATCTCAAGCTGTTGCGCCTTTCAAAGCTCCTGTCGATGAATCAAAAATCACTATCATCTATGTTGACTACACTGACGAATGGGGCAACAAATTCCCTGATGGCGAAACCTACGAGCTTCAATACCCTGTAGTCGATATGCCTAAAGAGGCTATCTATGTGGCTAACAAAGGCTATGATGTTGGCAACTACGCCGTGAAACTCGAATCTACAATCGGTATTTATGGCACTGGCCTCCTCGATGCTATTCCCGATGATAGTATTACTGCCGAATGGGCTAAACAAGAACACGATGGCTACATGCAGAATGGTCTTAACACCGCCTATTTCCAAGGTGGTCAATGGGTTAACTACTACAAAAATACTCTTCAAGGCGACGGAACTGAATATGTACGCCGCTACACTTACGCCATGAGTCGTGGCCCTATCCAAGACGGTGCTGGTGCTAATGCCTTCTGGAATATCACTAATGCCACTCGTTCCGACCGTCGTTATCACTACCTCGATGCGGCTGGCACCTATGCCCTCTATTCTTCTCAAGACCCTGATGTTCAAGCTGGTTTCGAAGAATATATCGCTAAAATCGACCCTAAAAAAGAACACCCAACTTGGTGGGAAGGCTCTATGGAACAACGCATTCACGCTTATCTCACTGCCAAAGACCTTCCTATCGAAGTTACCGACCAAGAGTATATCGACCTCATGGTTTGGCATCGTGGCTTGGCTGTTCCTGCCGTACGCGATATCGACAATCCTGAAGTTGCTCGCGGACGCGAACTCTTCTGCCAAATCGGTTGCGACTATTGCCACCGCCCATCGTGGACCACTGGCGACGACGTCATTCACGACCCTGCCCTATTCTTCAAAGGCAACGAACTCCCTCGCTACCCTAACCAAACTATTTGGCCTTACACCGACATGGTGCAACACAAACTCCACATGGAAAGCGACATCCGCACCGGTTGGTGCCGTACAACTCCTCTTTGGGGTCGTGGTCTCCACCAACGCGTAACTGGCTCACCTACAGCAGACCGTCTCCACGACTGCCGCGCTCGTACAACTATGGAAGCCATTATGTGGCATGGTAATGCTCAATCAGATGCTCGTAAAACAGTTGAAGCATTCCGCGAACTCTCAAAAGAAGACCGCGATGCTATCATCACATTCCTCGATGCAATCTAACATAAAAATAGCAAGTAGTCACCCCAACTACTTGCTATTTTACAAATTATTCCCTATCTTTGCACTCAAAATTCATCATACTTTCTTCATCGGATACTACTACCCTCTACGAAGAATATACGAAACATATACGAAGGATATACGAAGGATAACTATACCTTCACCCTACCTCTAACTTATCTTATTTGACCAATTATTCCAACTCGACCAATAAAAAAAACTAAACTATGAAACGTCTCTCATTCTCTATTCTAATCATTACCATCATCACACTCATCACCGCCACTATTCTCGAAAAACTATACGGCACACCATGGGTAGCATCCAACATCTATGGCTCTACATGGTTTCTCTCACTATGGGCACTTCTCACCATCTCTGCACTCATCTACATCATCCAACGTCGCTTATACCAACGCCCACTGACCCTACTCCTACACCTATCTTTTGTCATAATTCTTATAGGCGCAGCCATCACTCACTATTTTGGCATCAACGGACAAATCCACCTCCGCCTCAACGAAGCACCAAAATCTACATATATCGACACAAACTACGAAGAGCGCAACCTACCTTTTGCAGTATCACTCAACGACTTCCAACTCATCTACTATCCAGGCACAACCAATCCTATGGACTTCGTATCTCACATCAAAATACACGAAACACAAGACAACTCTATCATCGACAAAGTATCAATGAACAACATACTAAAACACCGCAACTATCGTTTCTATCAATCATCCTACGACTCCGACCACCAAGGCTCAATACTATCCATCTATCACGACCCTTACGGAATAATCCTCACCTATATAGGCTATTTCCTCCTATTCGCCTCAATGACCATATTCCTTCTCAACAAATACCTCTCACATAAAAAAAAATAATTTTTCCAATATGAAACCATTCAAACTGATACTTATAATTGTGCATTGTGCATTATGCATTATGCATTCACAAAAAGTGCATTCACAAACCACACTACCTCACGATGTTGCCAACGAATTTGGCAACCTTCTCGTATATCACAACAATCGCATCTGCCCACTACAAACTCTCGCACGCGATTACACTATAAAACTCACAGGCAAAACCTCTTACAAAGACTTCTCTGCCGAGCAAGTACTCTTAGGCTGGTTTTTCTATTACGACGAATGGCGCAACGAACCTATGATTAAAATCAAAGGCAAAGACGCACAACAAACCCTCGGCATCGAAGGCAAATACGCCTCATTCAACGACTTCACATCCCCACAAGGCTATAAACTCACAGGCACACAAGGCAAAAACTTCTCAGCTGCCGACGAAAAATACAATCTCATAATGATGAACCTAACCGGCTCATTACTCAAAATATTCCCACATCAAACACAAGATAGTTCTCAACTCTCAACTTATTCTCCCCCTGTTTTAGGGGGAGTACCCGAAGGGGGAGGGGGTTCTCAACTCTCAACTCTCAACTCTCAACTCTCAACTATTCATTGGTTCGCCCTAAACGATAACCTCCCTGCCTACATGCCCCAAGCCGAATGGCTCTTTATCCGCAAATCAATGAATCTTGTTGCTGAATATATTGCCCATAGTCAATACAACGAAGCTATCGACCTAATTCGCAAAATCCTCAAATATCAAGAGACTCAACTCGGCACTTTTACACCATCAAAAACTCGCATCACAGCCGAACGCATCTACAATCATCTCAATTTCAACCGTCCACTTGCCATGGCACTTATGACCATAGGGATACTGCTCTATGTAATCACCATCATATCGAACAAAACACCACGCTGGTCGTGGTTTATACTCACACCCACAGTCATTTACCTACTATTTGCCGTAGTTCTACGAGGCTATATAGCCAACCATTTTCCACTCTCCAACGGCTTCGAAACCATGCAATTCCTTGCCCTCATCGCCTCTCTAATGCCATTCCTCACCCTACGATTTAGGGGAACACGCAAAATAAAAACAAACACTCAACTCAACAACTCCTCATTCCTAATCCCTAATTCTACACTAATCTGCGGCATAGCCCTAATGGTAGCCACGATGAGCGAACTCAATCCTCGCATTACGCTACTTATGCCCGTGCTTCAATCGCCATTACTCTCAATCCACGTGATGGTCATAATGATATCCTACACCCTATTTGCTCTTATTCTGCTCAATGCAACAACAAATTTAATAAAGAACAATTATGAATTATGCAATATAAATTATAAATTAAATATTTTTGCACTCTTCCTTCTAACTGCTGGCATCTTCATCGGCGCAATATGGGCAAATGTCTCGTGGGGACGCTATTGGGGCTGGGACCCTAAAGAGGTGTGGGCACTCATTACTATGCTCATCTACTCACTACCACTCCATCGTGCTTCACTGAAAATATTCCAAAACCCACGTTTCCTCAACTGGTATTACATTTTCGCTTTCCTATCTGTTGTAATAACCTATTTTGGCGTCAACTTCATTCTCGGAGGGCTCCATTCTTATGCGTAACGATACTCCCAATTAAACAACCACTAACCTCATAAATCATTTTTCTTTTACAAACTTTCCTTCCAAAAAACAACGCCCAATACACACTGTGAGTGTGTGTCGCTTTTTGACGGTTTTCTATGGCACAGTTTGCTTGAAGGTTGCTTGAGGGTAAGGCTTGAACATACACACTGTGAATGTGTATTTGTCAAGTATACTTAATAATAAATTTATAAAAAAAATTGACATAAATCACTCGGCTATACAAAAAAAACTTCAACTTGCAATTGCTAGTTGAAGTTTTTTATTATCAAATCATTTTGCTTTGCACGGACGTAGCACGCTACGTCGATACTTAACAAGTGAAATTTTATGGATGATTAGAATTTGCCTTCCATGCGTTGATAGCTCTTATAACGCCATTTTGCATTATCTTCAGCTGCTTGGAAGAGTTCTTCTGCTTCGGCTGGATATTGTTTCATTACTGAAGCATAGCGAACTTCGCCTTTCAAGAAGTTTTTGAAGTTATCCCAATTTGGCTCTTTGCTATCGAGAATGAATGGATTTTTGCCCTCTTCTTCGAGTTGTGGGTTGTAGCGCCACAAGTGCCAGTAACCGCATGCTACAGCTGCTTCTTCTTCGGCTTGTGCTTTACCCATACCTGCTTTCAAACCGTGGTTGATACATGGAGCGTAAGCAATAATGAGTGATGGACCTGGATAAGCTTCAGCTTCGCGGATAGCTTTGAGGCATTGAGCTTGGTCGGCACCCATAGCTACTTGAGCAACATATACATAACCATAAGTAGTAGCAATCATACCAAGGTCTTTTTTACGTACACGTTTACCTGCAGCAGCAAATTTAGCGATAGCACCAACAGGAGTAGCTTTAGATGCTTGACCACCTGTGTTAGAATATACCTCAGTGTCGAGAACGAGGATGTTAACATCTTTACCAGAAGCGATAACGTGGTCGAGACCGCCGTAACCGATATCGTAAGAAGCACCGTCGCCACCGATAATCCATTGAGAACGTTTCACGAGATAGTGGTCGAGAGAAGCAATCTCTTTGCAGATATCGCATGAGCAAGCTGCAACGAGTGGACGGATTTGCTCTGCAAGTTCTTTAGAACGATCTGCATCGTCTTTCTCAGCAATCCAAGCAGTGAACAAGCCTTTCAACTCGTCAGAGCAGCAAGTGCAAGTTTGAGCTTTAGTCATAAGTTCTACGAGACGAGCGCGCATTTTGTCGTTAGCGAGAGTCATACCAAGACCGAATTCGCAGAAGTCTTCGAACAAAGAGTTAGCCCAAGCAGGACCTTGACCTTTTTCGTTAGTAGTATAAGGAGTAGAAGGTACTGAACCAGAGTAGATAGAAGAACAACCTGTTGCGTTAGCCACAATTTGACGATCGCCAAAGAGTTGAGTGATGAGTTTCACGTATGGAGTTTCGCCACAACCAGAGCAAGCACCAGAGAACTCAAAGAGTGGAGTTGCAAATTGTGAGTTCTTAACGTTAGCTTTAGTATCAACGAGGTGTTGTTTTGTTTTAACGTTTTTAACGAGATAATCCCAGTTAGCAGCCTCAGCCAATTCGCCTTCGAGTGGCACCATTTTGAGAGCAGGACCACCAGCTTTAGGGTTACCTGGACATACGTCAACACAGTTGCCACAACCGAGACAGTCGAGCACACCTACTTGCATACGGAAGTGCATACCTTTCATAGCAGCAGGAGCTTTCATTTCGAGAGTAGCAGCTTCGAAGCCAGCTTTTTCTTCGTCAGTCATAACGAATGGACGGATACAAGCGTGAGGACATACGTACGCACATTTGTTACATTGGATACAGTTGTCGGCATTCCAAGTAGGAACAAAGGCAGCCACACCACGTTTTTCGTATTGAGCAGTGCCTGGCATCCAAGTACCATCTTCGCGACCTTTGAAAGCAGAAACTTTCAACAAGTCTCCATCTTGAGCATTGATAGGACGAACTACTTCGTTGATGAATGCTGGGTCATTGTTTGGCTCTACTGCTTCATCTTCGAGTGTAGCCCATGCTGGATCAACAGTAAGTTGTGTGTATTCACCACCACGATCAACAGCAGCATAGTTTTTATTTACAATATCTTCACCTTTTTTACCGTAAGATTTGAGGATGAATTTCTTCATTTGCTCGATAGCAAGGTCGACAGGAATTACTTCTGTGATACGGAAGAATGCCGATTGAAGGATAGTGTTAGTGCGGTTGCCAAGACCAATTTCTTGAGCAATAGCTGTAGCATTGATATAGTAAACAGTAATATTATTTTGTGCAAAATAGCGTTTTACTTTATTTGGCAAGTTTTTAGCCAACTCTTCGTCACTCCATACTGTGTTCAAAAGGAATGTACCATTCTTTTGCAAACCACGAGTTACATCATACATACGGAGGTAAGCTTGAACATGGCAAGCCACAAAGTTAGGTGTTGTCACCAAATATGTAGAACGGATAGGGTCGTCACTGAAACGAAGGTGAGAACATGTGAAACCACCTGATTTCTTAGAGTCGTAAGAGAAATAAGCTTGACAATATTTATTAGTGTTATCGCCAATGATTTTGATAGAATTTTTATTAGCACCTACAGTACCATCAGCACCCAAACCATAGAATTTACCTCTAAACATATTGCCTGCATTCACAGTGATATCAGCCAAGCGAGGAAGAGAAGTGAAAGTTACATCATCTTCAATACCAATAGTGAACATATTCTTAGGTTGAGGCAATGCCAAATTTTCGTATACTGCAAGAATTTGAGCTGGAGTTGTATCGTTAGAGCCAAGACCATAGCGACCACCCACTACGATAGGAGCATTTTCTGTACCATAAAGAACATCTTTAACATCAAGATAAAGAGGTTCGCCTGTTGAACCAGGTTCTTTTGTGCGGTCGAGCACAGCAATGCGTTTAGCTGTTTTAGGAAGAGCAGCCAAGAAGTGTTTAGCAGAGAATGGACGATAGAGGTGAACAGCAACAAGACCTACTTTTTCGCCTTTTTCCATCAAATAATCGATGGTTTCGCGAATAGTTTCGGTAACTGAACCCATAGCGATAATTACGCGTTCAGCATCTTCAGCGCCATAATAGTCAAACAAACCATATTTACGACCTGTTATTTTAGAGACTTCGTTCATATACTCTTCGACAATAGCAGGCACAACATTATAATATGTATTAGAAGATTCTCGGTGTTGGAAGAACACATCAGGGTTTTCTGCCATACCACGAGCCACTGGACGTTCTGGAGTCAATGCACGATTACGGAATGCAGCCAAAGCTTCTTGATCTATAAGACCTGCCAAATCCTCATTTTCGAGCATTTCAATTTTTTGAATTTCATGAGAAGTACGGAAACCATCGAAGAAGTTAATAAAAGGCACACGACTCTTAATAGTAGAAAGGTGAGCTACAGCAGCGAGGTCCATAACTTCTTGAACCGAACCTTCAGCCAACATAGCAAAACCAGTTTGGCGGCAAGCCATAACGTCTTGATGGTCGCCAAAAATAGACAATGCATGTGAAGCCAAAGCACGTGCTGATACATGGAATACGCAAGGCAACAACTCGCCGGCGATTTTATACATATTAGGAATCATCAACAAGAGACCTTGCGATGCAGTATATGTAGTAGTCAATGCACCAGCCTGAAGCGAGCCATGCACAGCACCAGCTGCACCGCCTTCTGATTGCATTTCTTGAACAAGAACAGTTTCTCCGAAAATGTTTTTACGGCCTGCTGCAGACCATTCGTCAACATACTCTGCCATTGTACTTGACGGAGTAATAGGATAAATAGCAGCCACCTCACTGAACATATACGAAATATGAGCAGCAGCTTGGTTACCATCACACGTAATAAATTTCTTTTCTTTCATAATAAGCACAAATAATGTTATTATAGTTGTTTATTAAAAGTTTCTAAGCCAATAATATAGTGTGCAAGCAAATCCCACTATCACATTATAACAAAAATCATATAATGAAAATCGCACAAAGATACAAAAAAAAATTCAATACACATATCATATTTTTCTTTTTTTATCATGTTTTTTTATAAATTTATCAAAATGAGAAATATAAACTAAAAAACAAAACAAAAACACACCCACCTCACCTATATTATAACATACTATAAATATAGAATAAATATACTATAAATATAGGATAAATATACTATAAACATAGTATAATAAAAACCTCTCAAAGCCCTTGCTTTTCTCAAAAAAACTCAGTACATTTGCAACATAAATCCCCCAAAAAACAAATCAACCTAAAATACACTATTTTCTAAACACCTATCGTTATAAAAAAGCTATATCCTTAACATATTCGCATTACTATCATTATTTCTTGCCAATTGCAGCACTATTCACCTTAATGAATCCCCATAATACAATCACTCTAACAGACATTTTTTTGAGATAATATGAGTTTTTATAAAAAAAGTCTGTTTTTTCCTTTGTTAATTAAAAAAATGTTGTAACTTTGCAACGTATTACATTTAGTTTATTACGTTCTACATAAAAAAAGCAAACATAATTGCCTAACACATTATAAATGTGTAACAAATTATTTTTTCACTTACATTTAGATTTTATTTTTACAACTTATGGCAGATGATAAAAAGATAATTTTTTCGATGGTAAACGTAAGCAAAACGTTTCCTCCGCACAAACAAGTGTTGAAAAATATTTACCTTTCGTCCTTCTATGGTGCTAAAATCGGTATCATCGGTTTGAATGGTTCGGGTAAATCTACGTTGATGAAGATTATTGCGGGTATCGAAAAATCATACGAAGGAGAGGTTGTTTTCTCACCAGGATATTCGGTAGGATATCTTGAACAAGAGCCTAAATTTGACGAAAATAAGACCGTAAAAGAGGTAGTGCAAGAGGGCGTGCAACCAATTATGGACAAACTGGCTGAATTTGAACAAATAAATGAGGCTTTTGCCGACCCTGATGCAGACTTTGATAAATTGTTGGCACGCCAAGCTGAAGTGCAAGAATTTCTTGATGCTCACGATGCTTGGAACATCGACTCAAAATTGGAGCGCGCAATGGATGCATTGCGTTGCCCTGACGAAGACGCAGTGATGAATAATCTTTCGGGAGGTGAACGTCGCCGTGTGGCTTTGTGCCGTTTGTTGTTGCAAGAGCCTGACGTATTGCTTCTCGACGAGCCTACCAACCACTTGGATGCTGAATCTATCGACTGGTTGGAGCAACACTTACAACAATATAAAGGTACAGTAATTGCTGTAACCCACGACCGTTACTTCTTGGATCACGTAGCAGGTTGGATTTTGGAATTAGACCGTGGCGAAGGTATTCCATGGAAAGGAAACTATTCGGGCTGGCTCGACCAAAAAACTGCACGTATGGCATTGGAAGAAAAACAAGCAAGCAAACGTCGCAAAACACTTGAACGTGAGTTGGAATGGATTCGTATGGCACCATCGGCTCGTCACGCCAAAGGTAAAGCACGTTTGAACTCATACGATGCATTGCTCAACGAAGACCAAAAAGCTAAAGAAGAAAAATTGGAAATCTTTATCCCTAACGGACCACGTTTGGGTAATAAAGTTATCAACGCAGTTGATGTATCAAAAGCATTTGGCGATAGATTGTTGTTCGAAGGATTGAACTTTATGTTGCCACCTAATGGTATCGTAGGTATCATTGGTCCTAACGGAGCAGGTAAAACTACCCTATTCCGTATGATTATGGGCACAGAAACCGTGAATAGCGGTACATTCGAAGTAGGCGAAACAGTGAAAGTGGGCTATGTTGACCAAATGCACAAAGATATCGACCCTAACAAAACTATATATGAAGTGATTTCGGGTGGCACAGAATTTATCCGCGTAGCAGGTCGCGAAATCAATGCTCGCGCATATTTGAGCCGATTCAACTTCACTGGTGCCGACCAAGAAAAATTGTGTGGCGTACTTTCGGGTGGTGAGCGTAATCGCTTGCACTTGGCATTAACATTGAAATCAGAGGCTAACGTGTTGTTGCTCGACGAGCCAACGAATGATATCGACGTCAACACATTGCGTGCGTTGGAAGAGGGTCTCGAAGGCTTTGCAGGTTGCGCAGTAGTCATCTCGCACGACCGTTGGTTCTTGGACCGTATCTGTACACACATTTTGGCATTCGAAGGCGACTCAAAAGTGTTCTTCTTCGAGGGTACATATAGCGAATATGAAGAAAACAAACGTATGCGTATGGGCGACGAAGAGCCAAAACGCATCCGTTATCGCAAACTCATGGAATAATTTCTTTAAACTTTAATATAATACTAAAAAAAATGAGCTCAAAAGACAAAACCATTTGCAAAGATGTTACCATCCGT
>JAZOUT010000011.1:0-9280 GCA_045658305.1 Candidatus Aphodosoma sp.
CACACTTGGATAGTATGAGGTAGGTACGCAAAATGCGTACAGCCGCATAGCTATACAAGGAAGAGTGTTGTTCGCCGTCCTGTTGTTATCGAAAACTTCCACATTTCCTACTTCGGACAATACGAAAACACTTTCGTAAAAATGTTCTATCAAACGCCCATAATGGCGTAAATCAATGCAAATCTACAAAAAGTTTTTGTATCAAACAACACTAAATGGGGTATCGCATAAAAATAAACATTATATGAATCTCCAATATATCGTTATACATATAAGAGAGAACTGAAAAAAATTTAGTGTTTTTTGTGTTTTTTTGTATGTGTACAAAAAATCGGGCTTGTGCTGCCACTTTGGAAAGTGTTAAAATAGAATGAGACAATGGGAGGATGGGACGATGGGACGATGGGAGTGCGGGACGACAGAACGACAAGACTATAAAAAATCACATAGTCCCAATTTCCCATAGTCCCATGGTCAAAAAATAGAACAACAGGACAACGTCGCAACCCCGCTTACAGAGACTACCGACGGTAGTACTTTGACAAACGACAGCACGATTTATCGGGCGTAGTTTTTGGTGGCAAGTCCTCGAGAGCTTGCTCACGAAGGGCTATGACACAAAAACAAACGACAGAGCAGCTGCTCTGTCGTTGTCGTTTACCTCCATATCAAAGGCTATTCATTGTTTGCGGTTATCGCCTCTTCGATAGCCTTTCGCATATACGGCACAGCGAACTGAATAAACCTTTGATTGTGAGGTTTTGAAACGCTCTCATTTACGGCATTCGCTAACCCTTGCTTACTGATATCAAAGAGTTGGAGCAGAGAGAGTCTTCTATTTTGATATTGGTTTGCTATGCTAACAATAAAACGCAGATTAGCATTTATAATTTTGTCGAGAGCCTCATCATTGCCATTAGCAGCTTGTGGCAGTAACTCTTGCTCCTCTTCGGCAGTAAGTAATACCTCTGTGCCTATCTCATTTAAGTAATCCTGTACCGTTTTCATTTTGAAATATCTATTTTGCTATAACTTCTTTATACTATTTTATAAGATGCTAATATTCAGCTATCTATAAATCCAAAGCTATTCTACTTTATATCTGCGGATATTGCCCCACCAAGTAAGGCGTTTAACCCTCTTTAATTTCTCTGGCAACTTCTGCCCATCGCCCTGTGTGGTAGTAAAGACAACACCATAACAACTACGCGGAAGTATTGTTTCTCTCTCCCAAGTGCCTATTAAGGCACGCTCGATATAGGACTTTACAGGCGAATGTGGTATTATATCGAAATCCTCCACCACGACCATAGAGTATGGGTATTGTGATATATCGACAAGTAGAGCCAATACATCCGATAGCTGATGGATATTTCTGCCGTTGATATGAAAACAACGAAGTCTGTAAGCTTGGCACATCGAATATATACTACTCGCTACATCAAAATGGAATAGAGGCTCAGTAGGCACATAAACACCTACGGCAAACTTACCAACACGTTTGTGTGCTGCCAACTTCTTTACAATAGGTTCAATCGCCTCGGTCTGGAACTCGTCCCAACTTCTCTTGTCAAATTCTGGAGTATATGTAGCAACCTTAACATTGTGCTCTGCACGCTCCATCAAAACATCCTCTTCGTCTAATATGCTCATAGCTTTGGTCTCTATTTGTTGTTATTTGCCTCTTTGATTCGTCTAACAAACTTCTCCAACATATCATAATACAGATAATCATTTACATTTTTGTGAGTATGGCGGTGCATAGCCTCGTAAAATGCCTTGAAGTTGGAGTCCTCTTTAATAGCCGATGTGGTTTCAAGGAAATTGTATAAATCTCGATAAGTAATATTTTTTTTATAGTAAACCTTCATTTCATCGCTAATCTTAGGGTCGTTATAGTTCGGTGTAAGGATGAAGTAAAAGGCTCGCTTACCAGCATCAGGTCGCTTGTTTGTTGGCTCGTCTCCTTGTGTACGCCACTCTATGTAGTTCACATATCTATTCAATTGGGTGATATATTCCCCATTCTCTTTTTTTCCGTCAGAAGCGATAGCGTTTATATCCGACTTGATTTTATTCTCTATAACAACGATATTCTTTTCGTCTCGAATAAGTAAATCAATACGACCGCCATTTGGCTTATCATCGTGATTCCACTCTTTATCCTCAATCTTAGCCGACTCCTCACGAGTGACGGTATAGTTTTCGTCCAATTCTACACCATACTGTTTGAAGAAGTTCTGCCATAGACTCTTGTATTGAGGTTGTGTCATAAAGTAGGCAAGGGCATACGAGAAACGGTTTTCATCGTTCTGTATCTGACAGATATCAAAGATAGATACCTCACGACTCTTTATTTTTAATTCTTTTAATAAATCATCGTTAATACGTTTGTTAGACTCTACCCACAAGCCCTTCTGCTCTATTAGTTCAATCAGCTTTATGTAGTCTGCTTTCTTCTCTTCGATATTCTCTTTCTTCTGATCTCCTTTATATGTTCCTTCTGGATATATGTAGGTTTTAAGAGATGTCTTAGCTTGTTTATACCCATTTAGGACTACATCGGCATCTACTCCATAGCCGATAAATATCTGTCGATTAGGCTCGTACAGGTGTTCTGCTTTGTATGTAATGAAGATGTTCTGTTGCTCGGCATCATTAAATATTTTTCTAATTGGGACACCTCCATAGGTAATGTTTTTTGCTTCAATGTAGTTGTTTTGAGCTTGTGAGATATTCGGATTGACACTCTTGTAGTTCTCACTTAATTTAACATTCGCACCATCCACCTCAGTTAAACCTTCTGCCTTACCTATCACCTCGAGCAGACCCTCTGAGTGATATTTGACAAGGAGCATATAACCAATCTGTTTAGAATGCTCTGTGCCAAAATTACCGTATGCGTTAAGGTAAAGATAATGTCCGTAATTATCGGCCTGAAACATATTGATTACCTCGTGGCCGAGATTTGTCGATAAATAGTCGCCCACATACATTCTATTAAGGACAATGGCTTTACCTTCATTAGGTTTTGGCTCACAAAACTTCATTGTCTGCTCCCTATTGTTCATAGTAAGTCCGTAGCGTTGTGCCATCCAACTCCACTATGGCTATTCACACAAAAAAGAAAGTGTGGAGTTGACTTTCGTTTGTTAAGTAGGAGGTTGAGGAAAGACCTATAACAACAACAAACGATGCGATACCCCACACTTGGATAGTATGAGGGTAAATACACCAAAGGTGTATAGCCACATAACTATACAAGGAATGAGTGTTATCCGTCGTCCTGTTGTCATTGAAGACTTCCACATTTTCACTTAAGGACAGTGCGAAAACACTTTCTATTATGTAACGAATTGAGTATAAATCAACCCAATCCGAATACAAATGTAGAAATTTTTTTCGTAAACGAACACCACTCAAAAGAGGTATCGCATAAAAAATAAACATTATATGAATCTCCAATATATCGTTATATATATAAGAGAGAACTGAAAAAAATTTAGTGTTTTGTGTGTGTTTTTGTATGTGTACAAAAAATCGGGCTTGTGTTGCCACTTTGGAAAGTGTTAAAATAGAATGGGACAATGGGAGGATAGGACTATAAAAAATCACATAGTCCCAATTTCCCATAGTCAAAAAATAGAACAACAGCACAGCGCCGCAACCCCGCTTACAGAGACTACCGCCGGAATCACTTTGCAAAGTGATTCCGGCGGTGGAGACGGCGTGGCTTGTTTATCTCAAACACTCAAAGCGTTATGCAATTTTCACTAAATATCCTCACACCACACTCACTCAGCATTTCAAAAATAGGTTATTGATCAGATTGTTCTTGCATTAACTCATTATAATGCTTTTCGTACTCTTCCTCGGTAAAGCTCTCTGCACAACTCTTCGAATGGGATAGTACTCTTAAATTTTCCTTGAATAAAATCTCATGTCTACTCATCTGAGAACCGAAGTATTTTGGAGAATAGAACCTATCTATCTCCGTTTGCTTTAGATTTTTGTATCCAAGGGCCATGGCCATTTCTGACAAAAGATCTAATCGGAAAGAATTACTTCTGTCAAAATGAGGAGACTTTTCATTTAAACTATCAAGATACTCTCGCCAAGCCTGTCTCACCTTTTTATTGTCTTGGAAAACAACATCTATGGTATTTAATGCATCTACCCATTCTTTTGTAATTGGTGTTGATTTTCTATCTGCCATTAGGGTTAGAAACAACCTTAGTTGTGCTTCCTTTTTGGTTTTGCGATCTTGATACTTAACACCAAGCCACCATGTAATAAGAGGAATAATTGCTACTGCAATTATTTGACCAATGCCAATAATAATTTGCCACAAATCTACATTCATAATATAGAAATCTTTGTGCAAAGGTAATAACTAATATTTAAAGTAACAAACATTCTGAGATACAAGTATACTACAAGTATAAAGTATAACTTTAGCAGAGTCTCTTTTTTTCTACACCTCAATAAACCTCCTGCCATCGAAACCGTCGAGATTCTCACGGTAATAGACATATCCAAGCTGGTTGCAGACAATGCGGGTGTTGCCGATTGTTGCATCTATGTTGGCGTGTGAGTGCCCGAAAATCCACGCATCGATACGACTATCTGCTATGAAGTCGCCCAGCTCCGTTGCGAAGGCACTATTCAGCAAGTTGTCTTTATGCTCTGGCGCAACAACTGCCATTGTAGGCAGATGATGTGTTACAACCACAATGTGCTCGGCGGTACTCTCCGCGGCACTCCGCTTGATAAAGTCTATACACTTCTCGTGCTCTGCATTAAAGTCGGCAGGGGTAAAGCAGCGACCATTGTACAGAATCTGCCGAAAATCATACATCCCTTGCTCTACAACAAATTCGTCTTCGGGGCGAATATGCGACCAAAGGGTTGAGAGGATAAAATCGACATTATCAATCCTCACAACCCTGTTCTGGTGGTAATGCACATTAGGCAATATCTCACGACTCCAGCTGTCACCATCTGCCAAGACATCATAGTTTTGGTAGTATTCGTGGTTGCCTGGGACTATTAGTACTTCGCGATAATTTGCCGATGCCCACTCCCAGAACTTTGGACAGGGCATTGTTTTATCACACAAATAGCCAATATCTCCCGCAAGCACAAGTACATCGCCCACAACATCAAATGGAACATTTTGCATATATCGTCTGTTTGCCGACATCTCCAAATGTAGGTCAGAGGCGTATTGGATTTTCATCGTATATTAAAATTACAAATACAACACCTCGTTATCGTCAAGGCATTTCACATTGTCATTTACGAATATATCGCAAAATAGTTTCGGGGCATCAGTATGTATGGGTATAATCGTTTTTGGACGAACGAACTCAACTATGCGTTGCAATGATTGTATATCTGCATGACCGCTCGAATGAATATCTTTGACAGCCTCACAATGCTCCTTGGCCCAACTTCGAAAACGCTCGGTGTTTGGCTCATTCCAGTAGCCACCCCATATCGACTTTATAAGGCGAATATGCCTAATGCTTAACTTCTCGAGATATGAGAGTGCCGATGGGCGTACAAGCATTACATATCGCTTGGGTTTGGTCATAAAATCGTTATACGACACCTTGTTTTTACGAGGTCCAAGCGAATAGATATAACTCTCAGGATTGCGCTCCAAAAGCCGTTTTGTTAGGTAGTATGGGAAATATACCCTCATTTGCTTGGCAGTGGTAACTGTTGGTATATGTGGGTTTAATTGCGCAACTGCCGCCAAAACATTTGCCGTATAGGGGTCAAGCACAAGCGTTCTGCTGCATCTGATGCAAGCACGAAATAGAGCGCATATACGGTCTATATTCTTTGCTGAGCACCACACCAAATGTAGAGCATCGGGAGCATCGTTGAAAGCCTCGACAAACTGATTTTCAATATTTCGCTCGGTGAGGTTGTTCTTTGCCCTCAAAACATTTGTTCCCTCCAAGAGCAGATAATCCACATCCTTTGGCAAGTTCCTATATAACACACCCTTAACGCCGTGAAGACGGATATCGCCACTATACAATATGCGTTTGCCATCGCACTCAATAAGATAGGCGCACGCACCATAAGCAGAATGGTCAACGATATAGGCTGTAACCTTTATATCTGCCACCTCGCATGATTGTCCACTCTTTAGGGTGTGCTTTTCGAGGTGTTCCGTTGGGTCATCGCCGAGAATACCATCGAGGGCAAGCATCGCAAAGGACTCCTCAGTGGCATAGATTGGCGTATCTTGAGGCAACAAATCGAGAAAACCATAGTGGTCAGCGTGGGCGTGGCTCAAAAAGAGTGCATCTACACCCTTGCACCACTCTTCGGCATTATGTCGTATCTCGGTCTGCTCCTCCCGACTACGTTTATCGTAGTCGAGGGGCATACCGAGGTCAATCAAAATCTTTGCCTTATCAGTGCGGATTTCAACACAACTTCCGCCAATCTCGTGGGTGCCTCTATGGATGGTTAGGGTCATTTATTATATGGTTTTAGTACACTATCTTCGCAGATATAGATATTAAAGTTCCCAACTCCCTCTTCCACACATTTTTCGTAGAATGCCTCTATGGGCTCACCATCTTTCGTTTCGTAGGCAAATACAAATTTTGGCTTATTATCGTTTATCTTGATACTATTATCGATTAATCCCAACTCCCTTTTTTGTTCAAGAATTCTCTTCATCTCTTCAACAAAATATTTGCTATCTCGCTCAATCGTGCATCTAAAAGATTCTGCGTGTGACCTGAGTCCTGCTTTGCCACAGCACGCTGATAGCCCCTTTTTTAGTTCGATTACATATATTTGACCATTTTTATCTACCGCTATTAGATCAAAGCGAGGACTTTTGTGTTTATATTCGCAGCTATCTGCTACAAACTTAAATGGGGCATCTGTACTGATTTGATACTCGTTGTCAATGACGCACAATGTAGTAGACTCGTTGTTGGCTCTTACAATCTTCTGCTGAGTACTTTTTTCCTCTTTATTGAGTTCCCAGCTATCAAACCACTCTTTTACTTGACATTTTGCTTTATCTATATATTCGCTATATTTTTTATCCTTGAAAAGAGCGGTTAGAGATTTCTGTTTTTCAATTAAATCCATATACAAGTCATAGTGTACCTCTCCTTTATTGCAGTTTTCTTGAACCTCTTTTTTAGATGGTTTATTGCCCTTAATGTCTTTACGAAGCAAAAAGTAGAATTTATCAAATTGTACAGAACCTATTGCACTGCTAATTTTCGCTATATTACAACCTTCATAGTATATGTTTACGTAGTTGTTGCGAATCTCAAAATCTAACTCTTCATCTTCTCTGACAAGGTTCATTAAGTTCTCATAGCGTCCTCCGTCTTTGAATGATTTATAGAGGCTTTCATTGTGAATACCTCGTCCCTTATATTCTGCCATAGTATTACATTTTAAGTTTCTACAAATTTACAAAAATATTTTCTATTAGTTATTTAGTCCAGACATAAATATTTCATACTCCTTGGGGTGGTGGCACTTGACATATACACCAAAATATGATATTAGCGTCTGCACCAACGAGTGGTCGTAGGGCCAAGGTTGCATCTTTGGGTGATGATGGTTGCGATAAACCTCTACAATATCGTCAATAGAGCCAATCTCTGCCTCACGCAGTTTTGCTCGCACCACCTCCGAAGAACACATATATACGCCTTCGGTATCGCCACGCTGGAATACGTCAAGCGTGTCAATGTCGTTGAGTCTAAAATGCTTTACATACTCCCAGCCTTGCGTTGCCTCGAGATAGAGCATACAAGCATCTAAACGACGAACATAGCCTGTGCCTCTCTGCATCTCGAGCGAATGTCGCACTCTTGCGATATTGGCCTTTGGGAACTTATTTGTAGCATATATTACAGCCTTGCCTATCTTGGTACGTGCCATATCCTCGCTATATATAAACGACATATTCATTATGCGATTATACATTTCGAGCCTTGCTTCCTTTGGTGCTAATACCTCCACGCTGCTACCATATGACAATAGCTTGGCGTATAGCTCCGGAGTGAGAGTTGCACAATACTCAAAATCTGCGTACTTGTCCGTTGCCTCTACCTCTCGCTGCGATGTGTGTAACGGTTGCGAGCGCATAGACTCTACACTTGCTCGCTTGACACGAATACGGATTGTGACCTTGTCCTCTGAAAACTGCTTCATAATAGTTGAATTTTATAGGTTAAACATTATACACTTTTCTACCTCCATCCACACTGCTGCGGATGATGACTTTACAAAGTGCCCTATATATATAATACGAATAAGCCCTTTTCAACAAGGACGAAATTAGACTGAATTCGTGTTATGTTTGCATATTTACTAATTACATATCGTTGATACTCTGTGAATAACGATGACCTTATGCAATATGCAAGTTTTTTTTATGTCGAGTTTCCACACTACGACACTTTTCAGGATAAATGGAGAGGCTGGGTATAAACAAAAATCGTTGAAAAGTGAGGAACTTTCCAACGATTCTTATCTATTCTCATAACTCGGATATCTGCATCTATAATATCCGTGTGCGAGTATGTTTCAGTTGGATAGTATTCCCGAAAGAATTTGCGGTTTCAACGCTTGAAATAGGCGCACACAGAACACCTTCAAAGCGTTTTACGCCCTGAACTCGATCAATAGTCGTAAGCAATATGTGCATTCTGTTCTGCTGCATTTTAGTTTCTATTTTGTCCCACATCGGGAGTGCAAAGATAGTGATTTGGTGCGCTATTCCCAAAGAATTTACACACTAATCTTCAGTCAATTAGGCTATATACTAAAGTATATAATTTCTGGTATTTCGGAACGATTATGTACTCTGCTATCGCAGGAAACTGTACGGGTGGGCGGCACTACCACATAATCCTTAGCTTTATGTATAGGCTTCAATTCAACCGAATAGAGAACATTTGGCTCGATTGTGCCCTCCAAATCTTCTGCCAGGGCACAAATCTGTTCGCCAAGAGCATCATTCTCCCTAACTTTTAGATATTGTTCCTGAATAGAATCGACCTAGAGTAGCATGCTAGAAAGTTATTTATAGGTAAGTGATGGTGTGTTCTTGGGTGCCACCATTTCCTCGTATTTCCTGATAGCCTCACTGGCATTATTAATAATGCCAACTATTTCCTTTACTGTACCTATGCCAGTTTTTACTCTTGCTTGATGACAATATCCAAGTTCAGCTTGGTATTTTGCCATTAAGAATACCTCGATATTACACATCTCGCGA
>JAZOUT010000012.1:0-15671 GCA_045658305.1 Candidatus Aphodosoma sp.
TGATTTTTATAAATCAAATAGTTGTTCATTTCAAGATGTGTCAATTAAGAATAATATTGATTTATATTTAATTAAAAATAAACAATGGTTTATTTTTGATAAGTTAATGAAATTGTTTTATAATTAAAAGATAAAAATGCAACAACCACTTATTTCCGTAATAGTTCCAATATATGATGTTGAAAAATATATTGAGCGTTGTGCTAGAAGTATATTTGAGCAGACATATCAAAATATTGAGATTATATTTGTTAATGATTGTACACCTGATAAGAGTATGGACATCTTGGATAAGGTGATACAAGAATATCCTAGCATACAATCTAAAGTACAGATTATCAATCATGATGTTAATCGTGGTTTAGCAGCTGCGCGTAAAACAGGATTGTTGGTTGCTAAAGCTAAGTATGTTATTCAATGGGATAGTGATGATTATGTAGATGTTCAGTTTTTAGAAAAAATGGTTGCTTTGGCGGAAAAAGAAGACGCTGATATTACCATTTGTGATATGAATAAAATTTATGTAGATAAAATTGTTCATGTGCATACTAATCCTCCGTTAGATAACATTGAATGTATGAAACACGTGTTAGTCGGGAAGGTGCATAGCTCTTTATGCAATAAACTTATTCGTCGTTCTTTGTATGTAGATAATAATATTTATCCAATAGAAGGGATAAATATGTGTGAGGATTTGTCAGTAATGTATTGTTTGTTGTTTTTTACAAAAAAGTTAGTGTATTTACCAGAGCCTCTATATAATTATGATTTAAGTAATGGTGGCTCGTACACTTCAGTTAGAATGAAACCTCAATATCAATTAGGTTTTTTCCGCTTGATCAAACAAATGGATGATTTTAGATTAGTTAATAATATAGATGAAAATTTAAATCTTTTTTTTAAATATCAAAAAATTAATATATTAAGTCCAATGACCCTATATGGAGATTTGGATATATTAAAGCAAAATGCCAATTTATTTAAAAACATAAAAACAAAAGAGATATTTAATCATCCAACTTTATCGTTACATTATACTATTGCTTCATTTTTATGGAAGGTGAAGTGTGTTTATTTATTAAAATTATTTCGTAGTGTAATTGTTTTTTTGCAACGAATTAAATGAAAACTCAGCAGGAAAGGGTAGTCTATTTTATAGTTCAATGTTTGTTATTCTTGGTATCTCCATTACTAAGTTTGATTCTTTGTGCCGTATATTATAAAGAATATATATCTCAATTCTTTTTTATTTTATTTGCTTTTTATTTTGGCTATCAAACAGATGTTGTAATGGATTTAGCAAATCATTATTCAACATTAAAATATTTTGTTGATCCAAGCGTAAACCCTTGGACTCATCCGTATGTATTATATTTAGGGAAAGAACCATTTCATTTTATTTTTAAATATATAGTTTCTTTTTTTTCTACAGATAGTCGTTTTTTTGCAGGGGTAGCAGCTGCGACTTATGCATTTATTTTTCTTTCTTTTTTTAATAGATTGCGACCTTTTTATTTACAAAAAATGTCACAATATCAAGTTTTAGCATTGTGTGGTATAGTTTTTTGTGTTGAATATTTTTGGTATTTAGGTTTGCGCTATTGGAATGGAGCTTTTTTCTTTTTATGTTTTTACTTGCAATATGTATTAACTAATAAAAACAAGTATTTATTTTTTTCTTTTGGTGCAATATTATTTCATTTTGTTCACATATTTCCAGTATTGTGTGCTATAGCAACAGTTTTTTTTGGGAAAAATTCAAAAATTAAATATATTATATTATCGGTAAGTTTGATTGTTCGTTTCTTTGGAGGACCTCTTATTTTTTATTTTTTAGATATATTTTCATCTTTGAAGCAAACAATAGTAAAGGATAAATTTTTTAATTCAAATTATCAAGAGATAGTATTAAAAGAAGCAGAGTGGAGAGCCCAATATGGAAATATAGTATATGAAAATCGTGAGTATGTTAGTTTTACTATTTTGTCTATTGTTTATTTTTTAATTTGGAAAAGAAACAAACAATTTTATTTGCAGTATAATAAATTTTATTCTTTTGTTATTTATATGTTTTCAATGTCTAATTTTGTACATCATTCAGGTGAAGTTTTAGATGAGCGTATAACAAAGTTTTTTATTTTGTCATTATTTGTATACTTATTTTTAATTTTAAATGATAAGCAAAATTTATTAATCAATAAAAATAATCTTGTTAAAATTATTTTTATGCTTTTAATTATTTTTATTGCACTTACAGCAATTGTTGAACAAAGAAAGTATTTGTTTGATTTAATCATATGGGTTGGAAATCCTTTTGTTATGCAATAAAAAATGTTCGTAAAAGGTTTAAGTTGTTTTATTCTTGTTATTGATTTATGAAATTATTATCGGTCGTACCATCATTTAAAATTTTAGGAGGTGTTGCAAATCATTATATGGGTTTGCATGATTATTGGTCGTATGAAATAGAGTATGCTTTTTATGGGAAACGTAAAGGTGTCCATGCTATTTTTACTTTAATTCCAGATATTTTAATTTTCATTTATAAATTGATATTTCACAATATTGATGTGGTGGTTGTTAATCCCTCTTTGCGAAAATATCAATTGACGCGTGATGGCGTTTATTTGTTGATTGCCCGATTGTTTAATAAACAGGTTGTCACTTTTATTCATGGATGGGATGTTAATCTTGCAGAAAAAATATTAGAAAAACCCAATTTGTTTAAATGGGTATATTCTAAAAGTCAATTTATTTATGTTCTTTGCTCCGATTTTAAAAAGGTTTTAGATGAACTGAATATGAATATACCTATAGTGTTGACAACAACAAAAGTTAATGACAAGTTATTAGAAAATTTTGATATTACAGCAAAAATAGGAAAAGTGGAACAGTTGTTATTTTTAGCTCGTCTTGAAAAAACCAAAGGTATTTATGAATTATTAGATGCATTTAAGATTTTACAATCTAAATATCAAAATTTATCTCTTTCTGTTTGTGGCAGTGGAACTGAGTTGGCTTCAGCACAAATGTATGTGAAAGAAAACGATATAGCGAATGTTGTCTTTCATGGTAATTTATCAGGTAGTAAATTAGTTGAGCAGTTTGTTTGTAGTGATGTTTATATTTTGCCAACATACGAAGAAGGTATGGCAACCTCAGTTTTGGAGTCTATGGCATTTGGATTGCCGATTATTTCAAGACCAGTTGGGGGTGTGAAAGATTTTTTTGTTAATGATGAAATGGGAGTTCTGACAGAATCTTTAGATCCTAGAGTTTATGCTGATATTATTGAAGAATATATTAATAACCCGCAAAAAGTAAAGCATATTTCAAACGTGAATTATAATTTTACGAAAGGTAATTTTTATGCTTCAAAAGTTGTTAAAAAGTTTGAGAATGATATAAATTTATATTGTAAAAAGTAATTTTATGAAAATTGTTTTGTTTTTAAGAAATATACTTAGATTGTGCGTTATATCTATTCGAAGCTGGTATTTGCGAAAAATATTAGGGATGGATATAGATAAAACAGCTCGAATTTCATTTGGTGCTCGTTTGGATAAAGTTAATCCTAAAGGCGTGCACTTTGGTAAGGAATCTTATATAGCTAGTGGGGCTATTGTTTTTACACATGACTATGCTCGTGCAATTCATTGTGACACCTATATTGGCGAGCGTTGTTTCATTGGTGTTAATGCTATAATTATGTGTGGTGTTAAAATTGGCAATGAGGTTGTTGTTGGCAGTGGTGCTGTGGTGACAAAAGATGTTCCTGATAATTGCATTGTTGCTGGTAATCCTGCTCGTATAATCAAAACAGGTATTAAAACTAAACGCTTTGGCATGATTGTAAAATAATTGTTAGGGTTAGGTCCTCGTTTTTCTGTGCAAGGTGCTGATCTTAAGATTGGCGATTTTGTGATGATGGCTCAAGATGTGTTGATTGTTGGTGCTGGGCATAGACATGATAGAACGGATATTCCGATGGGGTAGCAAGGGGATTTGGAGCATAGTTTTATTGAAATTGGCAATGATGTGTGGATTGGTGCGCGCATAACTATTTTAGGAGGTTGCCATCGTATTGGTAATGGCGCAATCATTGGCGCAGGCGCAGTCGTTACTAAAGATGTTCCCGATTATGCTATAGTATGTGGTAATCCTGCAAAGGTAATTAAATATCGTAAATAAAGAAAATTGATATTGTTATATTATCAGAATGGAAGATAAAAGAGTAAACCTGAATGGGGTGTTGGTGCATCCGTTTGCGTCGGCTGACGAGTTGATGGAGTATGTGGATGGGCACAAGGGCATACTTGTGGCGATAAATGCTGAGAAAATTTTGCATGCTACGGATGAAACTCGTAGCATCATCAATCGCAACATTGGCTACTGCGATGGTGCTGGTGCGGTGCGTGCGATGAAGCAAAAGGGTTATAAAAATGCTTCGAAAATTGCTGGTTGTGAGTTGTGGTTGAAAATTATTGCTCGATACGAAAACGAAAAGACTTTCTATCTAATAGGGGCTAAACCTGAGGTGATTGCTGCTACTGAAAAGAAATTGCGTGAGGAGTTCCCTAATATCAGAATCGTAGGGTGTCGCGATGGTTATATCCGTTCGGAGCAGGATAAGATGTTGTTGATTGACGATATTTCGTTGAAACGTCCCGACGTAGTGTTTGTGGCTATGGGATCGCCTAAACAAGAACTACTAATGGAGGAGATGCAACGCCGTCATCCTAATGCTATCTATCAGGGTTTGGGTGGTAGCTTCGATGTATATACTGGCAATGTGGAGCGCGCTCCGAAATGGTGGGTCGACCACAACATGGAGTTTGCTTACCGCTTGATTAAAGAGCCTAAACGCATTAAACGTCAAATTCATCTTGTGAAATATGCTTATTGGTTGTTGATAAAAAAACTATAATTACTATGAAAAAAATTATCGTTGTGGCGGGTGCGCGCCCTAATTTTATGAAAATTGCTCCACTTATGCACGCTCTTGCTGGTCATAAGGAGATTGAAACGGTGTTGGTGCATACTGGTCAGCACTACGACGTGAAAATGTCGGGTCAGTTCTTTGAAGAACTCAACATTCCTCACCCTAACGTGAATCTCGAAGTGGGCTCGGCTTCGCAAGCTGTACAAACGGCTCGTATCATGGAGCGTTTCGAAAAGGTGTGCCTCGACGAATGTCCTGATGCTGTGCTTGTGGTGGGCGACGTGACTTCGACTGCGGCGTGTACGCTCGTGGCGGCGAAACTCGAAATCAAAACTATCCACTATGAGGCTGGTCTCCGTAGTCGTGACCGTTCGATGCCTGAAGAGATTAACCGTCTCGTTACTGACTCGATATCGGACCTTTTCCTCACTACTTCGGTGGATGCCGACGACAACCTACTCAAAGAGGGTGTGCCTGCCGAGAAAATCGAGATGGTGGGTAACCTTATGATTGACTCACTCGTGGCTAATCGAGAAAAAGCGTCAGCGTCATCTCTTAATTTCCAACTCCTCAATCGTGACAAAGAGATTCGTTTTGGCAAAGAATTTTTGAGGGGGGGGTACGGCGTGATGACTTTCCATCGCCCTGGCAATGTGGATGATAAGGAATCGCTTACACGCCTTGTGGAAATATGGGGTGAGGTGTCGAATCGTGTGCCTTTGGTGTTCCCTGTGCACCCTCGTACTTACAAAAATATTCAAAACTTTGGTCTCCAAGAGAAGATTGATGCTTATGAGCACCTCTATTTTATCGAGCCATTGGGTTACCTTCAATTTATTAATCTTGTGCAAAATGCTCAATTTACTTTGACCGACTCGGGTGGTATTCAAGAGGAGACTACTTACCTCAACTTGCCATGTCTCACTGTGCGCCCTAACACTGAACGTCCTGTGACTGTGTGGGAAGGCTCGAACAAGCTCATCACTATCGATGACATCTTGACCGAAGTAGCCCTCATTCTCGATGGTAAAGGCAAATGTGGTCACACCCCAAAATTCTGGGACGGCGATGCGGCTAAAAGAATTGTAGCTAAATTGGAAAAATGGTTATAACGCCCTACGGTCGTAATTAATAATTAAGAATTATTTCCTTAGGTCATGATTTAACTTTGTTTTCTTTCTTCTTGCAAGGTATAATGCAAATAAATTTGTCTTCTACTTTTGCTACGAGCGTCGGTTTTACTTCGCTTGGCATAACTTAAGCGAGCTTACTTTTGCCTCGCTTATTGTAAAAATTAAGAATTTCTCCCCTCGTGTAGTGGTGATGCGAGGGGAGATTTTTTTTGTATTGCGAACTTTCGAAGTTGCGAAATATAAAAAAGGCGCTATGCAGCGCCTTTTTGCTTTTTGAATACTCCAAATGTGATGGTTTCAATTTGTTTCTCATCGAGGTATTCGCGGATGTAGTTGTCCACTGTGCGTGAACTGATATTTAATGATTCGCTGATGGTGACCATCTCTTTGCGACTGAATTGCTCGGGCATCATGTGTAGCAATGCCTCTTTTAGCAGTTGCTTGCGCTCGATATGGTTATTGGAACTTGTAGCTTCGGGCAATGTGCTGTAGTGTAGCATGGCATGCTCGAGCAACGACTCAGAGATGGTGAGTGCCGTTTGAAAATCAGCTGATGAACATTCGATGCTGGTTGGTAACGCCTTGCACGATTCGTATCGCATTGTGCTTAAAATCATTGCGATGCGGTAGGTAATCACACCCATGCGACGAATGGTGGCAGTGAAGTTCTCTTCTTCAATCATTTGTTTGTGAATTTTGTTGAAGTGCAGATTGAATTGTTCTTTTTGTGTGGGGTTTAATCTAAATTCAATCTGTTGGTCGTGGCAACGTAGGCGTTTGTAGAATTCGAAGAGTCGGTTGCCTAATGTCTTATACTTTTCACGATAGGCGAGCTCGTCGTCGCTAAAAACATCGCGCCATGTACTCTTATTGGTTAGATGTAGAATGGCAAAACGAGAGAGAAGTCCGTTTTCGGCATTAGGGATGAGACGACGACTTTGGCGCGGTGTGCCCGAGAGTACCATCGAGAGGTGGGGCTCTTCTATTTCAATCCATTCGTTCTCTTTGCGGCGTAGGTAACTGATGGTTTCGTGATGGAAGGCTTTACGCAATCCGTCGCTGAAGTTGCCGTAGTTGCTCTTGATGGCATAGTTGAGAGTGTCGGCTTCGGTCTCGAAAATCAATCCGTTGCCATTGTTTATCCATAACTGTTGATACATGGCAGTGGCACTACTGTTGGCTGGGATTAGCAATGATTGGTCGGCAGTGAGTGGGTTGACTTGCAGTGCTTTGTGGATGGGTTTTACAAGTTCTTTACACATGCCGAGATGACCTTTGCCTGCAGAGGCTTTGGCAATGACGAAGAGATAGAGGTTGGGGTGGACGATGTTGTGGTCGTAAGTGCCATACACGTTTGGCAGCGTAGCCGATAGTGTGGTTAGTGCTCCCATAAGCATCATGTCTGCTTCGGCATCGGATGTGGTGTTGTTTACAATCTCTTGTAAAAATGGAGGTAGTTCTGATTTTACCTCATTTGCAAAATGTTTAATTTGTTTCTTTTCCATAAAAATAGTTATTTAAAGTTGTGTGTTTAAAGATGTAAGTCTAATGACCTTTGACCATCGACTTTCGACTATTGACCATTGACTTTTGTCTGAAATTTTTTGCAAAGATACAACATCGCGAAAGTGCGTTGGATGTTTTTGACTGTTTAAGTTGGTTTTGGATGTTTAATGTTGTTTTCTGTTGAAAAAAGTTGATTTTACCTTCTCAAAATCCCTCAAGCAAGGTGCAAGCATCCTGTGCCGTAGAAAACCGTCATTTTTTCACTTCAAACTTCGCAACTTCGCAAGTTCGAAAATTGTTTTTAAAGGGACACGGCATGCCGTGTCCGTTATAATGCAAATTCTGGGTTGATGATTATAACGAAAATTGGTGTTTTTGTTGATTAAAATATGGCAAAACTTGCTAAAACTTGCTAATTTTGCAAAAATTAGCAAGTTTTGTTAGGTTTATTGGATGTTTTTTTGTACCTTTGTGGGCAAAATTAAATATTATAATGTTATGTTTGAATCGGCACCATTGATAGAAAAAGATGTTTACATCAGAGCATTGATGGGTGAAACATCGGAAGAGGCTAATGATATTGTTGATAAAATTAATGAGAAGTATGAGTATTGGGATAAGGTGAAATATAAACATCTTCCTAGTGGTTATACTTCGCAACAATTGTGGTCGCATGTTAAGGCTTCGCGTGCGTTGGGGGCTAAAATTATATGGGCAAAATATGCCATAAAGCTCTCGGTATCGAATAAAATGCAGCAGATGTGTCATGACTTTGATATGATTTTTGGAAGTTTTTGGGAGTCGGATACAATGCCTCAAACAGCTGATAAGAAGAGATATTTGGCGAGTTCGTTGATGGAGGAGGCTATTTTTTCGAGTCAGATGGAAGGTGCTGTGACTACTCGTGCAGTGGCGAAAGAGATGCTGAAAAAGGGTATTTCTCCTCAAAATAAATCGCAGCAGATGATATCAAATAATTATAAAACTATATGTTACATTGTAGAGCATAAAGATGAACCTCTTACGGCAGAAAATATACGTTTGATTCATAGCTTGATGACTAATAAAACATTGAAAAACGAGGCAGATGTAGGGCGTTTCAGGACAGAGCATGATGATGTAGTGGTTGAAAACCAGATGACAGGAGAGGTGGTGCATACTCCTCCGCCAGCTTCTGATTTGCTTGAATTTGTTGATAATTTGTGCCACTTCTTTAATAATGGAAATGAAAAAGTTTTTATTCACCCAATTATTCGTGGTATAATTGTTCATTTTATGATAGCATATATGCACCCTTTTGTGGATGGTAATGGTAGAACGGCGAGGGCATTGTTTTATTGGTATATGCTGAAAGAGAAGTATTGGTTGACCGAGTATATGTCGATTTCGAGAGTTATTGCAAATTCGAAACGTAGTTATGAAGATGCGTTTCTTTATACTGAATTAGATGGTTGTGATATAGGCTATTTTGTTGCTTATAATTTGCGTGTGTTAGATATTTCGTTTCGTCAGCTAAAAGATTATATTGAGAAGAAACAGAAAGAAAAGCAAAAGGCAAATATGTTTATTGTGACTAATAGAAATATCAATGAGCGTCAAGCACAAATAATACAATATTTTGTAGAACATCCTACGGCTGTAGTGACAGTGAAAGATATGCAAAATAGATTTTTGGTTGCATCAATGACAGCTCGGAAGGATTTGGCTGATTTAGTTGATAAGGGTTATCTTGTTGAGATAGCTATTAATAAAGTAAAAATGGGCTATATAAAAAGTGATGCTTTTGATGAGTTAGTTAGAGTTTGATCTTTGATAGTTTCTGATAATATCTTTGTGAAATTGCAAGATTATGCTCATAAAACATTATGTTTTGGATGCATAATAAAAAATGATTTTTTATGAATAAGGTTAAATATATTGTTGTGATGCTTTGTCTGCTTGTGGTGGGTGGTGCGTGGGCTCAGGAACGACATCCTGCGGCGTTGGGGGGCGTACCTGAATATGTGGGTTACACTCAGGTGTATGACTTCGTGGAGGAGTTGGCGGATATGGGCATCATTAGTGTGAATTCGGTGGTGAAACCGTATGACCGTAACCAGATAGCGGCTTGGCTCGTGGAGGCGGCGGAGGTGGACTCGTTGCTCTCGGTGCGTCAACGCAAAGAGTTGTGGTTTTATTTGAACGACTTTGCTTTGGAGTGCGAGAGAATGTATGACGGTTTGGTGCAATGGTCAAATGTGGGTGATGCCGTGAATAAAAAACTCTGGAAAGAGTTTTTTGAATTGAGAATTGAGAATGGAGAACCGAAAGTCTTTGAGCCTTTGGCGATAAAATTGAGAATTGAGAATGGGGATGGTGCGCGTATATATTCTCCCCCTGTTTTAGGGGGAGTACCCGAAGGGGGAGGGGGTAATAATTTTCAACTCTCAACTCTCAACTCTCAACTCTATTCTTTGTCTCTGTTGCAGCCGGCGTTTCATTATGCTGACAAGAATTTTGAGTGCAAGATTAATCCGATATTGGGTATGGACTTGACGATGAATGGGCTTGGGATGGTGATGCATCGATGGTATGGGGCGGAGATACGCGCCGATATTGTGGACCATGTGGCGGTGTGGGGGTCAATACGTGACCATTCATATTCGGGAGAGCATTTGGATGAGGCGTATTTCAAATCGGTGGGGCAGTCGAAACGACAAGGTGCGCTATTGTCGCAACCTGTATTTTTGAATAATTTGCCAGGTGGGTCATATCATCCGATGTCGTATGGTGGTGATTATGCAGAGATTCGTGCGGGTATCAAGGCATACACTTGGTGGGGCTCAATTGGATTGGTGAAGGATAATTTGCAATGGGGTGATTCGTACTATTCGTCAAATATATTGTCGGGTAGAGCTCCATCGTTTCCTATGATTGAGTTAAAATTGAAACCTTGTAGTTGGTTTAGATTGGATTATATACATGGATTTTTGGCGAGTATGGTGGTGGATTCGACTAAATATTACTTGGAGTATAATCCCGAAACTGATAGCGATAAAAAGATATATCGTCAGGCGGATAAATATTTGGCGGCTAATATGTTGACATTCACACCAGTGAAGGGGTTGGATTTGTCTGTGGGGTCAGCGGTAATATATGGCACATCAAGTATGTTGGCGGCATTTTCGTTGCCGATATCGTTCTTTAATTCGATAGATTATCAGTTGGCTTCGGGTGGTAAGTTTGAGAATGAGAATTCGCAGATATTTTTGAACATATCGACTAGAAATTTGAAGCATACACATTTTTATGCTTCGGTATTTGTGGATGAGTTTAGCTTTGGACGATTAAAAAAATCGAATATAGAGCATAATCTTATAAGTTGGAAAGTGGGGGCGAGAGTGTCGAATTGGCCTGTGAAGGATTTGTTGCTTATGGCAGAATTTACGCGAACTAATGCATTGGTATATGACCAATCGTATCCGACACATACTTGGGCATCGAATGGATATAACCTTGGGCATTATTTGGGTGATAATGCGCAGGAGGTGTATGTGGCATTAGCATATAAACCAGTGAGAGGGTTGAGTTTGACATTGAGTTATGTGAATGCGACAAAGTATAATGATTATGATTATGTGAGGAAATATGTGTTTGATATTATTTCGCAAAAACCATTCGATGAGAAGGTGTGGCGCAGCGACGAGGTGAAGTTGCATGCGGTGTATGAAGTGGTGAACAATGCTTATGCCTTTGTGGATTTGGGGTGGAGCAACGTGAGTGGATTTGATGTGGCGAATGATGTCGTCGGTGCTGAAATCCGCCTCGATGCCGAAGGGTATTTGAAACGATATACCCCTGCGTTCTATTGGGGCGAGAATGTGACTGTGAAGATGGGATTCTCGTTTTATTATTAGTTTTTTTAGACATAAAGACATAAGAACTTTTTTCTTTGACATAAAGGTCTTGCTTTTGCGATGCAAAATCTCGACCTAAAAGACAGGTTTTAGGAATGCAGAAGATATAGTAAAAAAGATTTTAGATTCGATTTATTGTGTTAGAAGTAATCTTGTGCAAGGTTATTTGGAGTCTCTTTATGAAAAGGCTTTGATAATTGAGTTGCAAGAGCGTGGTTTGAATGTTGAATCGCAAGTGCCAGTACAAGTTAATTATAAAGGTACGATTATTGGTGATTTTAAGATTGATTTGTTGGTTGAGGATTGTGTGATAATAGAAATAAAAGCAGTGCAAAAGTTGCAGGTTGCACACGAATTACAATTAGTTAATTATTTAACAATAGCGAAAAAAGATATAGGGATATTGGTTAATTTTGGTGGTGATAAAATAGAGGTTAAGCGAAAATATAGATTGTACACACCTAAAAAATAAGAGAAGTCTCTAAACCTGTCTTTAGTGTCGAGATGCGACAGAAAGGAGCAGCATGACCATTGTGAAATAAAGTCTAATAGTTTCTATATGTCTTTTTGTCAAAAAAAAATAATATGTGTAATAAAATTTTCAGAACTCGCTATTTGACTTTGGGAATTAGCATATCTATTCACTTAAAATAGTTGTTAATTTGCTAAAAAAAAGCTAACCCGGATTTTTTTCACTCCGAAAAAAATCGGGGTTGATATTTTATTGTAGTGCAGAGACTTATGTGGTTGTTTTGATAAAAATGTCGTAGAAAATTTGTTTATTCTGAAAAAAATATATACCTTTGTAAATTAAATTTACAAATAGTGTGTATGGTTATGGTAAACCCTTTTAAATTTGGAACTGTAGTTGAAAATAGTTTCTTTACAGACAGACAAAACGAATTGCAACACATTAAATCGGTATTAAATAGTGAAAACCATTTAATATTGATTAGTCCTCGTCGTTTTGGAAAAACATCTTTGGTGGTGAAGGCTTTGCGTGAGTCGAACCATAAGCATATTATGTTGAATTTGCAAAGTGTTGTGAGCACTGAAGATTTTGCTGCTCGATTGCTAAAAGAGATTTTTAAAATTTATAAGTTTGAGAAGGTCAAACACTTTATTAAGAATTTTAGGATTGTGCCTACTATTTCGCTCAATCCGATGACCGATGGGGTGGATGTTTCGATTATGCCTATGGTGGATAATCGTGTGTTGATTGAGGATGTGTTTGCTCTATTGCAAGCCATTGCATCAGAAGAGGATAGGTTGATTGTGGTGCTTGATGAGTTTCAGGAAATTAAAAGCATTGATAAAAATCTTGACCGACTATTGAGGTCGATTATGCAACTGCACAAGAATATAAATTATCTGTTTTTGGGCAGTCAGGAGTCGATGATGCGAGAAATATTCGAGAAGAAGAAGTCGCCTTTCTTCCATTTCGGGCAGTTGCTGCATCTGGATAAAATTCCGTACGATGACTTTAAACTATATTTGCTCGAGAGATTGTCTTTTGTTGATAATGCAGATGAAATATGCAATGAAATTCTTGCATTTACGAAATGTCATCCATATTACACCCAGCAATTGGCGTCGCAAGTGTGGGAGATAGGCAGAAAAGGCGAAATGGATAATATTGTGAATGAGGCTATTGCTAGGTTGTTGGAATTCCATGATTTGAATTTTGAACGAATATGGTTGAACTTTAATAATACGGATAAGAGGATTTTGATGTGGTTGGCAAATAATAATAAGCCTTATGCTTTGATGGGTATTGCTCAAAGCACAATCTCGAGCTCGTTGAAGCGTATGCTTAAAGATGGATATGTGATAAAAACGGCTGAATATGAGGTTGAAGACCCGTTTTTTAGAAATTGGATTTTGTCGCATTAGGGCGTTATGTGTAATAAAATATTGTGTGATATAAATGCGCAGATGGCTGTGTGTGAGGTGAGCTCGTTCAGGGTGGGGGAGTATGCGCCGATGCATCGGGTGGAGCTGATGGGCAGGTTGGTCTATTGTGGGTTTGGCATCGTGGAGGCGACGGACGAGGTGGTGAAGGCGCGAAAGGTGCGTGAGATGGTGGCGAGTGATTGCCCTGAGAGGAGATATGGTTGGATTGTGAAGTTGCGCCGTGTGGGTAAAGATGGGTGCAGATTTAATATATACAAATTGAGAACGATGTATCCGTATGCTGAATATTTGCAAGAGTGGATGTATGAGCAGTATGCGTTGGACGAGAAGGGGAAGATAGCGAATGATTTTCGTATAACACGAGTGGGACGTTGGTTGCGTAGATTGTGGATTGATGAATTGCCAAATGTGTGGAATTTGGTGAGGGGCGAGATGAAATTGGTGGGGGTTAGACCCTTGTCGGAGCATTACTATTCGTTGTATAGAGAGGAGGTGCAGAGGGCGAGGGTGAAGTATAAGCCAGGGTTGTTACCACCATATTATGCCGATAGACCTTCGACATTGGAGGAGATACAAGAGTCGGAGATGAAGTATTTGGAGGCGTGCGATAGAGATGGGGTAAGACGGACTGATTGGCAGTACTTTTGGAGGATAGTTTTTCGTAGATAATTTTAAGACATAAAGACAAAAAGCATATAATTTCTATATTATGACATAGAGGTCTTATTTTGTTTCACAAAATGTCGACCTAAAAGACATGTCTTTTTGTCTAAAAAATAAATATAGCAGGTAGTCTGTTGACATTATATAATCATGAAAAAAATAGAAATGGTTGACCTTCGTGGTCAGTATGAAAAGATAAAATCGGCGGTGGATGCTGGGATTCAGGAGGTGATTGATACTACTCAATTCGTGAAGGGTGGTAAGGTGAAGGAGTTTGAGCAGCAGTTGGCTGAGTACCTCGGTGTGAAGCATGTGATTGCGGTGGGTAATGGCACTGATGCGCTACAGATTGCGTTGATGGCACTCGGGTTGAAACCTGGAGACGAGGTGATTACACCTACATTTACATTTATTGCTACTGCAGAGGTGGTGGCGTTATTGGGATTGACGCCTGTGGTGGTGGATGTGGATTACGACACGATGTGTGTGACCTCCGAGGCGATTGAGCGTGCTATTACGCCTAAGACAAAGGCGATTGTGCCAGTGCATCTGTTTGGACAAAATGCCGATATGGAGAGCATATTGGCGGTGGCGCGCAAGCATAATCTGTATGTAGTAGAGGATGCGTGTCAGTCTATGGGTTCGAGATATACATTCTCGGATGGTCGTGTAGTGGCAAGTGGCACGATGGGCAATGTGGGGTGTACCTCGTTTTTTCCATCGAAAAACTTGGGTTGTTATGGTGATGGTGGGGCATTGTTTACCGACGATGATGAGTTGGCACAACGCATCCGCGTGATAGCAAATCACGGTATGGAGGTGAGGTATCATCATGATGTGGTGGGGGTGAATAGTAGGTTGGACTCGATACAAGCGGCGGTGTTGTTGGCTAAGTTGCCACATTTGGATGAGTATATCGAGGCGCGACAAAAGGCGGCAGAGTATTATAGCGAGGCGTTGAAAGGAGATATTCGTTTCTTAACTCCTGTTGTTGGTAAAAACACTACGCATGCGTTTCATCAATACACGTTGCGATGTGTGGGAGTGGATAGGGATGCGTTGCGTGAGCAGTTGGCGGCGAAGGGAGTGCCAGCGATGGTATATTATCCTATACCGTTGCATCAGCAGAAGGCATATCAGGATGTGAGGTATAAAGCAGGCGACTTCCCCGTAGCCGAGCAGTTAGCGCGAGAGGTGTTGAGTTTGCCAATGCATACAGAATTAGACGCAGAGCAGTTGGAGTATATAGTCAATTGTCTATAGTCAATGGAGGTATTAATAGGGAGTAAGGAGCAAGGAGTAGGGGATAGGGTCTCCGGAGTAGATGCATGAAGTAGTAATCGTATGAGACCGAATGGGACTTGTTGATAGGGGATGTTTTTGTTCTTGTCTCCGAAGGAGACGCACGAAGTAGTAACCGCGGGTGGCCTCGTTGAAAACGAGCCACCTGCGGACAGAAAGAAACCTCTCCCCCCTCCGACCCCAAAGGGTAGGGTGCTCAAAATATAGGTCAAAAAAAAGAGCCAGTAGATAATGCTTTAATTCGTTTGCAAACTAGATTTTGAGGTAAATTATTTTTTGACCATTCATTTAATTGTTTCTTTTTTATATTTTCGA
>JAZOUT010000013.1:0-26131 GCA_045658305.1 Candidatus Aphodosoma sp.
ACTAAAAAATTAAATAATATGTCAGAAAAAAACGTTGAAACTAAAGAAATTTCTGTAGAAGAACGTCTTCAAGCGCTCTATAATCTACAAATGGTTGTTTCTGAAATTGATAAGATTCGTACTATCCGTGGTGAATTGCCATTGGAGGTTCAAGATCTTGAAGATGAAGTAGCCGGTCTTAAAACTCGTATTGAGAAATGTCAAAATGACCTCCAAATTCTCAATCAAAATATTTCTGATAGAAAAAATACTATCGAAGAGGCACGCGCTAAAATTGCTAAAAAAGAGGAAGAGAAAAACAATGTTCGCAACAACCGCGAATTTGATGCTCTTACTAAAGAAATCGAATATCAATCTCTTGAAATTGAACTTTGCGAGAAACATATCAACGATTTCAACAAAGAGATAAAAGCTAAAACTGAGGAGTTGGCTAATGCTGAAGAACGCCTTGAAGAGCGTAAAATTGACCTCAAGCAAAAGAAGGCTGAGCTTAACGAAATCGTAGCTGAAACTAAACAAGAAGAGGAAAACCTCATCATGAAATCAAAAGAGTTGGAATCTTTGATTGAAGAACGCCTTTTAACTGCTTTCAAACGTATCCGCAAAAATGCACGCAATGGTCTTGCTGTAGTAACAGTAGAACGTGATGCTTGTGGTGGTTGCTTCAACAAAATTCCACCTCAACGCCAACTTGACATTCGTATGCGCAAAAAAATCATCGTTTGCGAATATTGTGGTCGTATTTTGGTTGACTCAAATATTAACGAAGAGTCTGCATTGTAATAAAAGAATAGAATTCTATTTATCATAATTAAAATAGACATCACACTGGACTATCCTTTATAGGGTAGTCCTTTTTTTGTATCATATTGACAAATGCAAATTATGTGCAATATACAAATGTAAATCCACAACACAGTAAAATGATTTTACATTTGTAATTTTACAAGGTATTTTAACAATAACATATTGATAGAATAGAGTAGAAGTGTCATCTTATTATATGTTGTTTTACATTTGTTTATTGTGATAGATTCAATCGATTAACAATATATATTATTGCTTTTTATGTATGGTGTAAATCAAATAGTTATAAATAAAATTTAATTATTTTATTTAAATATTTTTCGCTTTGTTTTGCTCTATCGTTTTTTTGTCTATTTTTATACGTTTACAGATAGGTAACATGTTGATTTCTTTGTAAATTATATAGTAAAATATAAACCCATACTTTCAAAATTTAGACTCTGTTTATACGTTTGTAATATAGTATTTTACTATTATTGTCATTGTTTTATGTTTTATTTGTAAATTACAAATGTGAATTTAGAATTGTGAAATATTTTTCCAATTTAATTTTGTAGATTCAAAAAAATGTTATACATTTGTAATCTTAAATTTACATTTATATATTTCACTTAAACTTCGTATATTTATAAAATATTATGGTAAATAGAATTTTTACATTTATAGAAAGCTTACAACTTACACCTACAGAATTTGCAGATACAATTGGCGTTAGTCGAGCTTCTATTTCGAGTATAAAAACAGGACGTACTCAACCAACTCTATCATTGATTGAAAAAATCAAGCAACGCTTTCCTAATGTAGATATAAATTGGTTAATTTTAGGAGAAGGTGATGCTCCTATTGTAAATCGTAGCGAACAGGAAATAGAATTATTCACGAATGATGAAGTTAAAGCTGAAATAGAGGTTACACAAACCTCATCGAATGACGATACAGCTGCAAATGAATATCAAGCTGTTTATATAGCAGAAACTCCACGTAAAATCGAGGAAGAACCCCAGGTGGTTAATCAGGAGGATAATGTGCCGGTTCAATCCACAACTGAAAGAAAAAGAAGCGTAAAAAAGGTAATTCTATTGTATGATGATGGTTCTTTTGAGGAATTTAATAAGTAATATAAGCGATAAAAATATAAAACACTCTCAAAGTGGCTCTAAATGCAAAATAGAGCCATTTTTTTATTTTTGCACACTTCATTTTTAATTTCAAGAAAAATAAAATGCGCTTAAATCGCTTTAAAATCGAATTTAAGCATATTTGTATTTTATAGAAAAATAAAATAGTTTGAAAATCAAAAGTTTAGTAAATTCAAAAAATCAAAGCTAAAATTTGCCTATTTCGATAATTTTTTGTAACTTTATAAAGTTTTTGGGTGTAGTAAAATATGCCTTATATACAGACAATTTTAAATTGATTTTATGATAGAAAGAGACGAAAGAATCATTCCGATTAATGTCGAAGAACAGATGCGACAAGCCTATATCGACTATTCGATGTCGGTTATCGTATCTCGTGCTTTGCCTGATGTTCGCGATGGTTTCAAGCCTGTTCACCGCCGTGTATTATATGGTATGAACGAACTTGGAAATACATCCGACAAACCATACAAAAAATCTGCTCGTATAGTCGGTGAAGTTATGGGTAAATATCACCCACATGGTGACTCATCAATCTATATGACACTTGTTCGTATGGCTCAAACTTGGTCGTTGCGCTATCCACTTGTTGACCCACAAGGTAACTTTGGTTCGGTCGATGGTGATGGTCCTGCAGCTATGCGTTACACTGAAGCTCGTTTGCAAAAAATTGCAGAGGAGATGCTCAAAGATATCGAAAAAGATACAGTAGATTTTACTCCTAACTTTGACGAAACAACTAAAGAACCTGTTGTTCTTCCTACTCGTTTACCTAACCTTTTGGTTAATGGTTCGTCGGGTATTGCTGTAGGTATGGCTACAAATATGGCTCCACATAACCTCTCAGAGGTGGTAGATGCTACTGTGGCTTATATTAACAATCCTGAAATTGAAATTTCGGCTTTGATGCAATACATCAAAGCTCCTGATTTCCCTACAGGTGGTCAAATATATGGCTATGCTGGTGTTAAAGAGGCTTTCGAGACTGGTCGTGGTCGTATCGTCATTCGTGCTAAATACGACATTGAAAACAACGAGAAAGGCAATGATAAGATTATTATCTCTGAAATACCTTATATGGTAAATAAATCAGAGTTAATTAAGAATATTGCCGATCTCGCTATCGAGAAAAAAGTTGAAGGTATTGCGAATGTCAATGACGAATCTGACCGTCAAGGTATGCGTATTGTTGTTGACGTAAAACGCGATGCTAATCCTCAGGTTGTTATCAACAAACTTTTCAAATATACAGCTTTACAATCTTCATTCAGCGTAAACAACATTGCCCTTGTAAAAGGTCGTCCTATGACGCTTAATCTTAAAGACCTTATACATCACTTTGTTGATCATCGTCATGAGGTTGTTACTCGTCGCACTCGCTTCGAACTTCGCAAAGCAGAGGAACGTGCTGAATTGCTCGAAGGTTGCATGATTATTCTTGATAATCTTGATGAGGCAATCCGTATTATTCGCGATTCTAAAACTCCAGAAGAGGCTAAGACTCGTTTGATGGAACGTTTCAACTTGTCAGAACGTCAAGCAGCTTATATCGTTGAAATGCGTCTTCGTCAGCTTACAGGCATGGAACAAGACAAACTTCGCCTTGAATACGAAGAACTCTTGAAACGTATCGAAGATTTGAAAGATATTCTTGCTCGCGTTGAACGCCGTATGGAAATTATTCAAAACGAACTCATCGAACTTAAAGATAAATATGGCGACGAGCGTCGTACTGAAATTATCTATGCAAGCGAAGAGTTCAATCCTGAAGATTTCTATGCTGACGATGAGATGGTTATCACAATTTCTCACCTCGGATATATCAAACGCACACCACTTGCAGAGTTTCGTGCGCAAAATCGTGGCGGAGTGGGATCTAAGGGTAGTAGTTCTCGTGAAGAAGACTTTATCGAACATATCTATTCAGCATCAATGCACTCGACAATGATGTTCTTTACTCAAAAAGGTCGTTGCTATTGGCTCAAGGTTTACCAAATTCCAGAAGGTAACAAAATGAGTAAAGGTCGTGCTATACAAAATGTGTTGAATATTGATTCTGATGATAAAGTAACAGCATTTGTTCATGTTAAACAATTGCAAGACCCAGAATTCAACCAATCTCACTTCCTTGTATTCTGTACAAAACAGGGTGTTATTAAGAAAACATCTCTCGAAGCATATTCACGTCCACGCCAAAATGGTGTTAACGCAATTACTATACGCGAAGATGATAAGGTAATTGAAGTGCTTCTCACTGGTGGTAATGATGAAATACTTATGGCAAACCGCAATGGTCGTGCTATTCGTTTCAACGAACAAAAAGTTCGTGAAATGGGTCGCCCTGCAACCGGTGTGCGTGGTATGACTCTCGACGAAGATGATCCAACTGACGAAATCATAGGTATGATTAATGTCTCTCCTGATTCTAAAGATAATATTCTTGTTGTAAGTGAATTGGGTTACGGCAAACGTTCTGACCTCGAGGATTATCGTATTACCAACCGTGGTGGTAAGGGTGTTAAGACAATCAATATAACTGAAAAGACTGGCAAACTTGTTGCTATTAAAAATGTGAATGACGATAATGACCTTATGATTATCAATAAATCGGGTGTTACATTGCGTACTCACGTTTCAAGTCTTAGCGTTATTGGCCGTGCAGCACAAGGTGTTCGTCTTATCGACCTCGGTAAACGTAACGATGAAATTGCTTCTGTATGTAAAGTTGCCACTGTTATCGACGAAGAAATCGAGGTTCAAGCAGAGGAGGGTATTAAACTTGAAACAACTTCTGAAGTCCAAGAAACAAATGAACAATAAAAAACAACATTTTAAATTATTATAATTATGAAAAAATTATTCTTAGTAATGGCATTGGCCTTAGCTGTAGTAGCTACAGGTTTTGCACAAAAAGCTAATGTAAGTAAAGCTAAAAACAAAGCTTTAGCAGTAGAAAATCCTGATTTTCAAGGCGCAAAAGATGATATTGAAGCGGCTTTGGTTAATGACGAAACAAAAGACCTCGCAAATACTTGGTATGTGGCAGGGTTAGTTTATGAAAAAGCTGCAGATGCTGAATTTATCTTGACTCAAACAGGTAGTGGCGATGCTATAAAAATGGGAGAGGATGCATTAAAAGCTTACAAATATTATTTGAAAGCTAATGAATTAGATCAACTTCCTGACGCAAAAGGTAAAGTTAAACCTAAATTTACTAAAAAAATTGCAACTTCTATGCTCAATATTTATAACAAATATATTTTAGTAAATTATGGTGTAGAAAAATATTCAGCACAAGAGTGGGTAGAAGCTCTTAATGCTTTTGAAACACATACTGCAATTCTTGATCTTCCTTTACTTGCTGAAGAAAAAAATGTACCTGCAAAGGATACAACTTATTATCAATTCAAATATTACGCAGCTACATGTGCTTGGGCAGGTGAAATGAATGATAAAGCTATTGTTATGTTCGAAGAAATTAAAGATAAAGAATATAACGAAAATGGTATTTATCAAGCACTTTGTCAACTTTATCTTGACTCAAAAGATACAGTAAATTATATTTCTACATTAGAAAAAGGTCTTGCTAAATTCCCTAATGAGTTCTATTATCTTGGCAACTTGATTAATCACTATGTATTTGGTGGTCAACCACAAAAGGCAACAGAATTGCTTGATAAAGCTATTGCTAATGATCCTAACAATGCTCAACTTTATAGTGTTCGTGGTTCTATGCTTGAAGTGCTTGAGGATATTGATGCAGCGATGGCTAATTTTGATAAAGCTATCGAACTCAAATCTGATTTCAAAGAAGCTTGGTTGGGTAAAGCTCGTTTGATTTACAATAAAGCATTCAAAATGGAACAAAAAGCTCTTGAAATTCGTGACTTCAAACTTTCAGACCAAGAAGTAGCGAAAGCACTTGAAGTGTATAAAGAATCTATTCCTTTCTTCGAAAAAGTTATTGAAATTGATTCGGAAGATTATGAAACAATGAAAACCCTCCGTAGTTTGTTCTATAAACTCACAAACTCAGATTCATCATATCAGGCAAAATATGATGAAATCAACAAAAAAATGTTAGGTTACTAATTAAAATAAATGTACTAACATGGATAGTAGAGAGATGCGATATTGCGTCTCTCTTTTTTGTATCTTACAAAAATAACCTAAGTTATACGCAAATTAAATTTTTGTTAGGGGAGGAAGTGGTGGAGATTGTGTAGGGTATATTTTTAAAATTATTATTTATCATAATGTTAATTATAATAATTTAATGATTGTTGTATATAAGGGAGATTTTAAATTTATATTTGTGTTATCTTGATAAGTTTAAATTTGTGATAATTTGTAAAATTTGCATATGATAATAAAAAAGAGACGCAAATTATTGCATCTCTACATTCTCGATATATATGATAGTTTATTATTTAAACAAAGTTGTTGGATATTCTCCTGCATCAACCAATGATTGCAGTTTGGCAACAACATCAGGACGATCTTCAGCATACGTTACACCAAACCATTTTGATGTTGTATCAAGAACTTTGACTTTGGCTGTGCCATTATTAATAAGGTGATTAACCATTGTAGGTATATAAAATTCGGATTTCATTTCTTGACCAAATTCTTTTAAAAAGTTGATGAAATAATCTTCAGAATGTTGAAAATAATCTACTGTGAATCCCCACATATTCATAGATACGGGCGCATTCGCACTTAATTCCTGTTCATTTCCATTTTCATCTTTATAGACTATTTTTTCTCCTTCACAAGTAATGCCAGTTCTTTCAACTACTGTAGTAAGGTATCCTTCGGCATCTGTTGTACATATACCACGATTAACACCACCACTTTCACTAATTGTATTACCCAAATGATATGCTACCATGCAATAATCATTCTTTTTTTCTGCCATTTCAGTTAATGCTCGACCGAGAACTGTAAAACCATCACGACCATAGAAGTCATCGGCATTGATAACAGCAAAAGGTTCATTTATAAGTTCTTTACCCATAAGCACTGCATGGTTAGTACCCCATGGTTTAGTGCGACCTTCTGGACATGTAAAACCTGTAGGCAATGCATTAATGTCTTGAAAACAAAGTTCTACTTTAATATGATTTTCATATTTTGAAAGCACTTTTTGACGAAAATCTTCTTCGAAGTCATGACGAATGACAAATACAATTTTACCAAATCCAGCACGAATAGCATCAAATACCGAATAGTCCATAATTGTTTCACCTGAAGGTCCAACGCCATCCAATTGTTTTAAGCCTCCATAACGACTACCCATTCCTGCTGCTAATATAAATAATGTAGGTTTCATTTAATGAATAATTAAAAATGTTATTATTGATTTTTTGGACTGCAAAATTACAAAAAATATTTGATATTGTCAATTATATTCTGTACTTTTGCAATAGAAATAAAATGCGATATGAAACGCTTATTACTATTTATTTTATTACTTGTTATACAGATATTTACATTATATTCACAGTCTATGAAAATAATGACTTACAACGTAGAGAATTTGTTCGACACACAACATGATTCTCTTAAAAATGACACTGAGTTTCTGCCTAATTCTGAATTGCATTGGACAAACAAACGTTTTTATGACAAATTACATGAAGTAATGCAAGTTATTGTTGGGCTTGGTGATGAAGAATTACCTTTGCTTGTTGGTCTATGTGAAGTTGAAAATGATTTCGTTCTAAAAGCTATGACTCAATTTGATCCTTATGACCAATTGGGGTATGATTACGTACATTATGAAGGTCCTGATGCTCGTGGCATTGATGTAGCACTACTCTATCAAAAAGACAAATTCACACCTCTAGCATCTCGTCCAATTCCTGTGAATTTATCTAATGGTCAACGTGGTAGAGATTTGCTATATACATGTGGTGCTCTCTCTGATTCTACTCTTTTACATATAATTCAAGTACACTTTCCGTCGCGAAGAGAGGGAGCATTAGCTTCGGAACCTAATAGAGAAGCAGCGGCGAGGGCTGTGCGAAAGGTGGCTGAGGAAATTCAAGCAGTGGATTCGCAAGCTGCAATAATCATTATGGGTGATTTTAATGATAATCCATCGGATAAAGTGCCTACTACTACCCTTTCGGCTTTACCATATACAAGTGGATCATTTGATGATTTACAATTATATAATTTATGTTGGGATGGATTGCCTTTTGAAGATAAAGAGATTGGGTCTTATTTTCATAATGGCGAATGGGATATGTTAGATCAAATTATTGTTAGTGGAGCTTTGTTAAATGGAAATCTTTCTGTTAGAGCAATGCCCAAAGCTGAAGTTTATCATCCAAAATGGATATCCAAATTTGACAGACGCACAGGCGAAATGATACCACGTCGCACATACGTAGGAGCTTTTTATCAAGGCGGTGTAAGTGATCATTTCCCTATCTTTATGGAATTATTATTTAAGAACGAGTTATAAAAAACACACACTTAAAAAATTAAGTGTGTGTTTTACTTTTATTTTATAGGTTCTGTATGTATTCCAATGTGAGTGTTTTCTCCGAAATGAAGTTTTAGTTGTTGTTCTACTTCAGTAGTAATTTGATGAGCTTTAGTTAATGTCATATCCCCATTCATTCGAATATGCACCTCTATAGCCACTCGATTGCCAATACGGCGAGTACGAAGATGATGTGGCGACTTTACTCCATCTATAGAAAGAATAATCTGTTTAATCTTCTCTTCTTCAGCATCTGACAAGGAATGCTCCATCAATTCCTCTAAACTGTTCTTGAGAATATCTATAGCCACTTTCAATATAAATAAACTAACAATTACAGCAGCTATTGGGTCAAGCACACGCCATTTTTCTCCTAAAAACATTGCTCCTGCAATGCCTACAAGTGTGCCTATTGATGAAAGTGAATCGCTTCTATGATGCCAAGCGTTTGCAATGACAGTTTGTGAATTGAGTTTTTTTCCACAATAAATCGTATATTGATAAATTAACTCTTTTGAGATTATTGAAACTATTGCTGCTATCAAAGCTATTAATCCTGGAGCTTGAAGTGTTTTTCCTTTTATTACTGCAATGATATTTTCTACTCCTTCTATAAAAATTCCAATGCTAATTGCCAAAAGCACAAATCCAATAAATGTTGTAGCCAAAGTTTCAAATTTGCCATGCCCATATTTATGCGTAGTATCGGCAGGTTTACTTGAAATGCGAACAAAAAACAATATAATTATGTCAGTTACAAAATCTGACAACGAATGCACAGCATCGGCAATCATTGCCGAGCTATGTCCTAATATACCAGCAACAAACTTGAATATCAGCAGTATAAAATTTACAATACTACCCCATATTGTAACTTTATAAATATCTTGTTTACGATTATTTACCATGGATTTACTAATTAAAAAGGAAAGTACAAAGTTAGTATTTTTTTTAGTAATTCAATGAAGGTATATGCATTATTTTTTTGGGGATTGTATATGTAGATTGTAGTTTGTTTGTAGATAAGGTTATAGTATGTTTATACTATATTTATAGTATATTTATCCTATATTTATAGTATATTTATAGTATGTTGTAGTAAGGAAGAGGTAAGGGGAAATTAAGAATTAAGAATTAAGAATTGTAAATTGGGAATTGAGAGTTTTTTTGAAAAAAAAAGTACATATCCCATTACAAGGTATGTACTCTATATTCTGATTTTACACTCTAATATATCAATCTCCATTTATCGAGATAAGGAATTCTTCGTTGTCTTTGGTGCGCTCTATACGTTCTTTGAGGAATTCCATTGCTTCGGTCACGTTCATATCCGAAAGGTAGTTGCGCAACACCCACATGCGACTTAATACATCTTTTGGCAACAATAGGTCGTCTTTGCGTGTAGATGAGGCCATTATGTCAACCGCAGGGAATATGCGCTTATTTGCCAATTGACGGTTGAGTTGGAGTTCCATATTGCCTGTACCTTTGAACTCTTCGAAGATTACATCGTCCATTTTGCTACCAGTATCGGTGAGTGCAGTGGCAATAATTGTTAGCGAACCACCATTTTCGATGTTACGCGCAGCACCAAAGAATCGTTTTGGTTTGTGGAGTGCATAGGCATCTACACCACCCGACAATACTTTGCCCGAAGCTGGTAAGAAGGTGTTATAGGCACGAGCTAGGCGTGTAATTGAGTCGAGAAGAATGACTACATCGTGACCACATTCGACAAGGCGTTTTGCTTTTTCGTGTACCATAGTAGCAACTTTGATGTGGTGCTCTGCCGATTCGTCGAATGTAGAAGAGACTACCTCTGCATGTACATTGCGCGACATATCTGTTACCTCCTCTGGACGCTCATCAATAAGCAAAATAATCATATAAATATTTGGATGATGCTCAAGTATTGAATTGGCTATATCTTTGAGCAACATAGTTTTACCTGTCTTTGGTTGAGCTACTATAAGTCCACGCTGACCTTTGCCGATAGGAGCAAATAGATCGACTATACGGCTTGAAAGTGAGGCTGGTTTACCAGGTGTGGTGAGCTGGAATTTTTCGTCAGGGAAGATAGGAGTAAGGTGTTCGAAAGATACACGGTCGCGCACTTTTTCAGGTGGTAATCCGTTAATTTTCAGAGCACGCACAAGAGGAAAATATTTTTCTCCTTCGCGCGGTGGACGAATGTTGCCTTCTACTGTATCGCCAGTTTTCAAGCCATACGACTTGATTTGCTGTGCACTAACATATATATCATCAGGCGAAGAGAGATAGTTATACTCAGCCGAACGAAGGAATCCATAACCATCTTGCATCATTTCAAGCGTACCTATACCAACGAGAATATCGTCGAATTCGTACATTTTTTCGCCTTCGGCAAGAGCTATGTTTTTAGGTTGATTATTTGGTTCTTGCTTTTTATCTTTATTATTCTGAGGCTGTTGAGCCTTATTATTGTTTGGAACGTTTTGTTGCTTAGGTTGTTGCTGTTGAATAGGTTGAACTTGTTGTGGTTGAGCCTGCGGTTTTGGTTGTTGTGTAGCTGGTTGTGATTGTTGTACTTGTTGTGGAATAACCTCTTTTTCAACAGGAGCAGAAGCTGTAGCAGTGGCAACTACTTCTGGTTGTTCTTTTTGGGCAACAGCAGGTTTTGCTTCTTCGGTCTTTTTAGCCTTCTTATTATTGGCTTTATTGTTAAGCTTTATATTATCTTTTGGTTTGTTTTCAACAACTGTTTTTTTAGCAGGTTGTTCTTTTACTGGTTCAGTATTAGCTACAATAACCGCCTCTTTTTTCTCTGTTTTATTTTCAACAACCTCTTTTTTCTCAATAGGTTTACGTTCAACCACGTTGATGCCACTCTCATCGGTCACCACCGTTTTAGTGATACGCGTGCGTTGTTTTTTGGCTTTACTATCATCTTTTTTATCGACTGATGTAACGATAGCTTGTTGGTCTAAAATAGCATATATCAAAGCTTCAGGAGCTAAAGAGTTTGCTTTTTTAACACCTAATTCTTGTGCAATTTGTAAGAGTTCGTCTTGATTCTTACGTCTTAGTTCTAAAATATTATACATATTTTTGAGTTGGAAATTTTGGGAAATATCAAATCGAAGAAACCGATTTATTAAAGGATTATAGCTATTCGCTTAATTTTGAGTGCAAAGTTACAAAAAAATATTAACTCTTGCAAATTTGCTTAAATAAATTATTATTTGTAACTTTGTAGCTTTATAAAATATCTATTAAAATGACTATTACAATATATATTCTTTTGTTAGTATTAATCCTGTCCTTTACGATACAATTAGGATTTTACTTTATACCCTACACCGCTATATTGCGACGTATTCGTAATACAAAAAAGGGTAATGTGGCTCATACGGTTGAACAACCGCCTGTTTCGGTAATTGTTTGTGCAAGAAACGAAGGTGAAAATCTACATCGTTTTCTTCCGCTTGTATTAGAACAAAACTATGCTGATTACGAAGTAATTATTGTAAATGATGGTTCGAACGATGATACAGAAAACATAATTAAAGACCTACAAAAAGTTTACCATAATCTATATGTTACAAATATTCCGCAAGAGACGCGTATTATTAGTCACAAGAAATTGGCTATTACGGTGGGTGTAAAAGCTGCTAAGAATGAAATATTGCTCTTTACGGATGCCGATTGTCGTCCTCTCACGCCTGATTGGATTACTACAATGGTGCGCAATTTCGACGAAAATACTGAATTTGTACTCGGTCATGGCGATTACTATCGTGAACCTGGCTTTATCAGTAAAATGATTTCGTACGACACTCTAACCATTGCTATGCAATATATGGGTTTTGCATTGCTTGGTCATCCTTACATGGGGGTTGGTCGCAATATGGCTTATCGAAGAAGTACGTTTTTCCGTCTTAAAGGGTTTGCTGGATTTTTGCATATCCCGTCGGGCGATGACGATTTGTTAATCAATGCTTTTGGAAAGAAACATAATACGCGTATAGAGCCTTCGCTTGAAGCCAAAACATTGTCGCTACCAAAAACTACGTTCACAGATTGGTACTACCAAAAACTTCGTCATCTTAGTACGGTTGATGTCTATAAGTCAGGCAGTAAAATGTGGATTGGACTTGAACCTCTCACTCGTGGATTATTCTATCTCGCTATCCTATTGTTAATTGTATTAGGCTATAATAATCCTATAATACTTGCTATTGCATTAGGTGCGTTTCTATTCCGTTTTTTAATTCAACTGACTATTATCAACCTAACGGCTAAAGTGTATAAAGATAAAGGTTTCGGATTGTCGATTATTTTATTTGACATTATATTGCCTTTAGTAACACTTTATATACTTACTATTGGAAAAATATTCCGCCGTAAAGCCAAATTTATTTGGAAATAACACTTTTATTCAATAATTTTTACTAAATTTGCCAAGTTTTATCTATATTAAGATAATTCATTATAAACAAATTGAAATGAACCCTCTCCTATTTTGGAGACTAAACTTTTTTTGACTATGGATGCACAAGAATTCATTACAGAACAAAATTTTGATCCACAACAACTTGCAACTCTTACTCGCGAAGAATTGGTTCGCACTCTCAAAGAGATTGTAGAAAATGGTGAAATAACTTCTATTAAAGAGCAAGTTGATTGTATCAAACAGTTATTCTACAAACGTTATCAACAAGAATTGGCAGAACGTACAGCTCAACCTGAAGCAGAAACTGAAAATGCAGAGGTTGCTGAACCAAAACAAAAACAAGTTGACCCAATTGAAGTTGAATATAAGTCTGTAATGGGTATCTATCGCGAAAAACGTGCTGCTTATCTCGCTGCTATTGATGCTGAGTATGCTGCTAATTTGGAGAAAAAACAGGCTATCATTGCTAAACTTGAAGCTTTGATTTCGAATGAAGGCGACCTTAATGAAACTATTGCTGCATTCCGTGTGCTTCAAGGCGAATGGAAAGAGATTGGTCCTGTGGCTCCAACACACGTAACTGAAATTTGGAAAGAGTATAACCACTACCAAGAACAATTCTATGACCTTATAAAAATAGATGCCGCTCTTCGTGAACATGCTTTCAAGAAAAATCTCGAAGATAAAACTCACATCATCGAACAAGCCGAAAAACTTGGTACTGAAGAGGATGTGGTGAAATCGTTCCGTATATTACAAACACTCCATGAACAATGGCGCGAAATTGGTCCTGTGGCTCGTGAACTTCGTGACGAAATATGGAATAGATTCAAAGAAGCTTCAACTGTCATCAACAAACGTCATCAAGAATTTTTCGACAACCTTAAAGCTCGCGAGCAAGCGATTGAAAAAGAGAAAACTGACGCTATCGAACTCATCGAAAATATCAATACTCAAGCTATTGAAACATATAAAGAATGGGAAGAGAAAACACAAGAAGTTATTGCTCTCAACGAAAAATTCCGCTCTGACGACCCTGCTGAACGCCGCGTAATCAACCGCTTGTTCAAACGTTATCGTACAGCTTGCGACCGCTTCTTCGAGGCTAAAAACGAATACTATCGTTGTGTCAAAGAGGAGCTTCAAGCTAATTTAGATAAGAAACGTATTCTCGTTGAAAAAGCAGAACAACTCAAAAATAGCGAAGAGTGGCGTTCGACTACCGACAAACTTATCGCTCTTCAAAAAGAGTGGAAAACTATCGGTCCTACTGCTAAAAAATATAGCGATGCTATCTGGGAACGTTTCATAGCTGCTTGCGACCATTTCTTCGCTCGCAAAGAGGCTAACTTCAAAGATAAGAAAGTAGAAGAACAAGAAAACCTTCGTCTCAAACTCGAAGCTATCGAAGCCCTCAAAGCTTACGAACTTACAGGCAATGATGATGAGGACTACTCTGCTGTTCGCCGTTTGTCTGACGCTTATCTCGCTGTAGGTCATGTGCCTTATAAAGAAAAAGATAAAGTATATAAACAATATCAAGAGGCTCTCAACGAAAAACAAAGTAAACTGCGTTCACGCCGTCGCAATCAAGAACTTAACTTCAAAGGCGACCGCAATAAATTGATGCGTCAGTACGAATTGCTCAAACAACAAATTGCAACTTACGAAAATAACATTGGTTTCTTCAATAGCTCATCTAAGAAAGGTAACAACATGGTGCAAGACCTTGAGCGCAAAATTCAAAACCTCAAACAAGACCTTTCTATTATCATTGAACAAATCAATGCTCTTGATAATTAATCTGAATCTTTTTCACTACTCCAACTAAATATTGTCCCCCTATTCTTAGGGGGACGAGCGGAGCGGAAGGGGTTAACTCTCACTACTCCAACCGTTGACTATTGACTAAATATCTAAAATATGTCAGTTCATACACCCGAAGATGTACGCAAAGTAACCACGCATCGTCTATTTGAGATGAAGCAACGTGGTGAAAAAATCAGTATGATTACATCATACGACTACACAATGGCTTCTATTGTTGACGAAGCAGGTGTGGATGTAATTCTCGTTGGTGACTCAGCTTCGAATGTCGTAGCAGGTAACGTAACTACCCTACCTATCACGCTCGACCAAATGATTTTCCTCGGCAAATCGGTTGTCAAAGCCGTACGACGCGCTCTCGTTGTAGTTGATATGCCTTTTGGTACATATCAAGTATCAGAGACCGAAGCTGTTAGCAATGCTATCAAAATCATGAAAATCACACACGCCGATGCTCTCAAACTTGAAGGCGGTGTCGAAATCATTGATGCTGTGCGCAAGATTCTTGCAGCTGGTATTCCTATCATGGGTCACCTCGGACTTATGCCTCAGTCTATCAACAAATATGGCACCTACAACGTTCGCGCTAAGCAACAAGATGAAGCCGAAAAACTCATTGCCGACGCAAAAGCTCTCGAAGAGGCGGGTTGTTTTGCTATCGTACTCGAGAAGATACCTGCTACACTTGCCAAACGCGTTGCTCAAGAAATACATATACCTATTATTGGTATTGGTGCAGGTGGCGATGTCGATGGTCAAGTGCTTGTACTCCACGATATGCTCGGTATGACCAAAGGTTTCTCTCCTCGATTCCTCCGTCGCTATGCCGACCTCAATGCTATTATCAACGAGGCAGTAAGTCATTATGTTGAGGATGTGAAAAGTTGCGACTTCCCTAACGCTAACGAACAATACTAATGAAAAAAATATTTATTGTTGATTGGTTGCTTCTACTTGTAGCTGGTTTATCTGCATATTCAGGTGTAAAACTGCATATTGCAGGTCATTTTTTCACCCACGAAGTATGGCATAATTGGGCTATATTTCACATAATTACAAGTGTACTATTTTTAATAATTGGCATAATACATATAAAAAATCATTGGGGCTGGTACAAAAGTATTACAAAACGTAAGTTTAACAATAAAACAGGAAATACTCTATTTTTATCAATCGTTTTTGGATTAGTTTCACTTACTGGCATTGTACTTATTTTGTTTGTCAACGGTGCCAATTCTTACATAGGAATATGGCATTATCGTTTAGGATTGGTTATTGCTATTCTATCAATTGTACATATCATAAAACGGTGGCATTTACTAAGAAAATCAATAAACTCCATATAGTCAAATATATGGAGTTTATTTTTAATAGAAATAAATAATTAAATCACAAACAATAGGAACAAATTATAAACTCTTTATTTTCAATTTACTCTATGTGGACATCCCTCACATCCCGCATTAGAACAACTATTGCATGGAGAACTTGATTTGCGGAATTTATTGATTAAACGTACTATTATATTTATTATGGTAATTAAAAGAATAAATCCTACCAAGACCTCTTGCCATACGTTGTGGATAATCGATTGATATACAACAAATGACACCACCCATGCCAATGCAATAGTATATATCGCCACAAACGCAGCCCACCACCACGAACCTGTCTCGCTCTTGATGGTTGCCAAGGTGCCGATACATGGCAAATATATCAGCACAAAGAGCATTAAACTGATGGCTACTGCCACATTATATAGTGGGTCGCCATTCTCGTCAGTGGCACTAAGCAATTTTTCAGAAAGCGACGCTGCATCATTCTCATCGGCACTATATAGCACACCGAGCGTACTCACCACAATCTCCTTAGCCGTTACACCCGTAACCAATGCCACCGAAGCCTTCCAATCAAATCCCAATGGCGCCAACGCAGGCTGAATTGCCTTACCAATCTGACCCAAATACGAATTTTCGAGTTGAGAATTGAGAGTTGAGAATTGAGAATTGAGAGTTGACTGCTGACTTTCTAACGGAAAATAACTCAACGCCCAAATCACTATTGATCCAATCAAAATGGTAGTACCAATCTTGCGGAGATATTGCACACCTTTCTCCCATGTGTCGCGGAACATCGATTTCATGCTCGGCATGCGGTAAGGTGGCAATTCCATCACGAATGGGGTCTCTTCTTTATTGAATAACACCTTTCGAAATACAATAGCCATCAATGCTGCCAACGCCACACCTATTATATACATAGCAAAGAGTGCCATACCTGCTCGTTGTGGGAAGAATGCGCCTGCCAACAACAAGAATATCGGCAATCGAGCGCTGCACGACATCAGCGGAATTATCAGTATCGTAATCATCCGCGCGTTCCTATTCTCTATCGTGCGTGTCGCCATTATTGCAGGCACATTGCATCCAAATCCCATAAACAACGGTATGAACGACCGACCATGCAGCCCTATGTGGTGCATCAGTTTGTCCATAATGAATGCCGCGCGAGCCATATAGCCCGACGACTCCATCAGCGAGATAAAGAAGTAGAGAATCAATATGTTAGGCAAGAACACCAACACACCGCCCACACCCGAAATGATGCCATCTACCAATAAGTCGCGCAACATACCTGGCGCCATCACCCCACTCAACCACGACGCAAACGCACCTATGCCCATCTCTATCCACTCCATCGGATATGACCCAACGAAGAAGGTTGCATTGAACGTGATGAACAGCGCCAAAAGGAATATCGGATAGCCAAACCACTTGCTCGTCACCACATTGTCTATCTTGTCGGTCAGTGTCTTACTCTCCTCTTTGGTTTGCGCCTCGTATGTCTCCTTCAGTGCACCTGCAATGAATCCATACTTCGCATCGCTTATCACATTCTCCGCCGTATCCTTAAATTCTGACTTAATATCTTCTGTTATCTCTCTCAATTGAGTATTAAGCGTCTCTATCTGCTTGTTCGACAACACTTGTGCCACCTCATTCAATATCTCCTCATCGCCCTCTATCAATTTAATTGCCACATAACGAGGCGTATAATCATTGAATTGCAATGAAAAATCGTTCAAACTCTTCTTTATCTGCTTTATAGCCGACTCGATAGTCGCACCATAATGTATGTGTATATGTCTAACTCGCTGATTCACTGCGTTGGGCACTATCAGATTGCGCAACTCCTTGTTTCGCGACGAATGTTTGTGTGGCAAATCCAATTCGTGATATTGCTTATCCAACAACGCATCGTTCTCCACATTTGCCAACAAATTGCCATCGGCATCGAGATAGTCGCCACCCTCGTAAATCTTTATTACCGTGTCAAACAACTCGTTGATACCACGCATCTTAGGCGACACCGTAGGTATCATCGGCACACCAATCATCGCGCTCAACGACTCATAGTCGAACCTATCGCCTTTAGCCTCCAACTCGTCATACATATTCAACGCTATCACCATGCGCACGTTCATGTCAATCAACTGCGTAGTGAGGAACAGATTGCGCTCCAAATTGCTCGCATCCACTACATTCACAATCACATCAGGTCGCTCTTTCACTATCTGATTGCGCACATAACGTTCTTCGGGCGAATAAGCTGACAACGAATAAGTGCCAGGCAAATCCACGAGTTTAATATGATAGCCTTTATACTCAAATTCAGTCTCTTTGGCATCCACCGTCACGCCCGAATAGTTGCCCACCTTCTCGTGCGCACCCGATATCACGTTGAACAACGACGTCTTGCCCGCATTCGGATTACCCACCAACGCCACCTGTATTTCCTTGCGCCTATCCAACGCCACCTGACGAATCTCATCTTCAGTAATCGTAGCCACACTCGAATTGAAAGTTGAAAGTTGAGAGTTGAAAGTTGAAAGTTGAGAATCATTCCCTACTTCCTTCTCCTTGTTTCTTCTCACAACCGCCTCCGCCTCCGCCACAGTGATAACCTCAATCTTCTCAGCCTCACTCAATCGCAAGCTCACATTATATCCCATCACAGAATATTCTATCGGGTCGCCCAGCGGAGCACGATTAAGCACCTCCACCACCTTACCCTTGATGAAGCCCATCTCCACAATCCTACGACGGAAACCACCATGCCCCGCAACCTTCACAATCACGGCACGCCCACCTATTTCTATATCAGATAATTTCATGTGTTTTTTAGTTTTTTAAATATTAAATATGAAACACAAAAACTTACTTTCTATTGTGTTGTTATAAGCATCTATGTTTAATATACAAAGATACAAACTTTTTGTAATCTATGCAATACCTAAAATATGGTATTTTTATTTTAGAATTAAATTTGAGTAAATATGTTAGTAGATACAGTTATAGTATGTTTATACTATATTTATAGTATATTTATCATATATTTATAGTATATTTATAGTATGTTACAATATAGGAAATATTAGGGTTATTTGTGAATTTAGTAGAAAAGCCTCATTTTATATTTTGGAGTGTATAATTTTTTTTGTATCTTTGCACGTTATTATACCAATGCTATATCAAACTTGTAATACTAATTAAAACTATATAAAAACAATGACTCAAAAAATTCAACAATTCATCAACGACTCGTTCATTGCTCGTTGGTCGGCATTGATTCTCATCGCTTTGATGATGTTCTTTGCTTACATGTTTGTGGACATGCTCTCTCCACTTAAAGAACTTCTCGACACTACTCTCGGTTGGGACAGCAGTACTTTCGGTACATACGCTGCATCGGAATACTTCCTCAATGTATTCTGTTTCTTCCTTATCTTTGCTGGTATCATCCTCGACAAGATGGGTATCCGCTTCACTGGTCTCCTCTCTGCTTCGTTGATGGTTATCGGTGCTTGTATCAAATTCTACGCTATGAGCGAATATTTCGTTGGCACAGGTCTTGAGTCTTGGCTCGGCTCTTGGTGGGTGGCTATGCCTGCTTCGGCTAAACTCTCTTGCTTGGGCTTCATGATTTTCGGTTGCGGTTGCGAAATGGCTGGTACTACAGTGTCTAAGGCTATCGCTAAATGGTTCAAAGGCAAAGAGATGGCTATGGCTATGGGTTTGGAGATGTCAATCGCTCGTCTTGGCGTATTTGCTGCTATGTGGCTCGCTCCTATGGTGTCTAATAGCTTTGGTCAATCGGTATCGGCTCCTGTATTGTTCGGCGCTGTATTGCTTATGATTGGTCTTATCTTCTACTCGGTATTCGTAGTTATGGACCGCAAACTCGACAAACAACTCGAGGCTGCTGGCGAACTCAAAGAAGAGGCTTCGGAAGAGGAATTCAAATTCAGCGACCTTGGCAAAATCTTCACAAGCAAGATGTTCTGGCTCGTGGCATTGCTCTGCGTGCTCTACTACTCTGCTATCTTCCCATTCCAACGCTATGCTCCTGACTTCTTGAACAAAACTCTCGGTATCGACAATGGCGCACAACTCTTCAGTTGCTTCCCTATCTTGGCAATGGTGCTCACTCCATTCCTCGGTGGTTTCATCGACCGCAAAGGTAAAGCGGCTTCTATGCTCATGATTGGCTCGCTCATCATGATTGCTTGCCACTTGAGTTTCGCATTCCTCCTCCCAATGTTCCCATCTAAAGCATTGGCTGTGGCTATCATCGCTATCCTCGGCGTATCGTTCTCATTGGTTCCTGCTGCTTTGTGGCCATCAGTTCCAAAAATCATCGACGAACGCATCCTTGGCTCTGCATACTGCGTAATCTTCTGGATTCAAAACTGGGGCTTACTCCTCGTGCCAATCGTAATTGGTAAAGTGCTCGACGCAACAGGCGGCTACACTCTCCCAATGTGCATCTTCTCATCATTCGGCGTTGTTGCCCTCCTCATCGGTATGTTGCTCAAACGCGAAGACAAGAAAAAAGGCTACGGCATGGAACTCCCTAATATAAAGGAGTAATGAGTAGTTAGTAATGAGTAAACCTTGCTCCTTACTCCCTATTCCTTATTCCCTAACATAATCGCTTATAGGACATTGATTTGTCCTATAGGCACAAAATAAAATTAAATCAATCATTAACAAAAAAAGCCCATTATCAATAGAATACGCTCCTTCTAATCATAATAACGAAGAAAAACAAGAAAATAATATAATATATAATTCATATTATAAAACAATAGAAATTTCTCCTAATAATGTTGAGCAAATAAAAAAAATAGACATTTATTCTATTTCAGGTAATAAAATATTAACAACGATAAATCCAAATATTAATATTGCTTTATTGAACAAAGGCATATATTTAATTAAAATTACATATAATAATGGAAATTTTGAAATTAGTAAAATTGGAATATAAATCTATCTCTATATTTTTTTTTATAATTATATTTAATTCTTGTACACTCCACGAACCAGGATCAGGATGGAAATGTAGTGGTGATTCAGAGCCTGATGCATGTCAATTTCCTATTATCAACATTATAAAATTTGCAAATGACACATGTAAGGATTATGTTTGTAGGTCTTTGTGTGACTTTAATATTCCAGAAAATTACGAAACATTTGTAAGCCGAGATACAATTACATTTAATGTCCTTGATAGTTTTCTAAATCAAGAATTATATATTACAGAGCCATATATATATTTATCTGATGGATATTATTTAGTAAATTGGAGGATACATAATCATTTTGTAATTAATATGAGTATATATTTCGAATCTCAAAACTTAAGTGATATTTTAGGTGAATATGATTGGGAAACTGATTATTTTGCAAAATGTAATCTGACTACTACTAATGTAAAATGGAGTGAACTAAATAGTCAAACTAATAATAAAGAAACCTTATTACACAAACAAAACCACCCTATTATATCAGAATACAAAATAATCACAAAATCACAAGTTTTACACGAAGGACTATCTAAAAAACTCCGTTTAAAAGCTCCTGACGATATTTTTTATACATTCTTAATACGCCAACAAAGAGAAGAAAAAGCAATAAAAGAATATGATGAATATTATTTTACAACGGTAAAAGAATATCTTATTGAAAATATAAAAAAAGGTAAATTAGAAGAAAAAACAAAAAACGTTGAACTATTACAATAAAATGCCTGCGTTATACCTTATTCCAACTGTTTTGAGCGACTCTCCGCTTGATAATGTACTACCATCGAACAATGCTAACATCATTCGTTCGGTGAAGGTGTTCATTGTGGAGAATATTCGCACTGCGCGTCGTTTCCTCAAACAGGTGGATAAGAGTATAAATATAGACGAACTTCAGTTCTTTGAACTCAACCAACACACCGACCTAAAGCAAATCGGCTCATACCTCGACCCTATCAAAGCAGGTAAGGACATAGGCATCATCTCCGAAGCTGGTTGCCCTGCCATTGCCGATCCAGGCGCAGACGTAGTGGCTATAGCACAACGCCGTGGCATCAAGGTAGTGCCATTGGTTGGTCCATCAAGCATATTGATGTCGCTCATGGCTAGTGGTTTCAACGGTCAATCGTTCGCTTTCCAAGGCTATTTGCCTATCGAGAAAGCCGACCGCTCTACCCGACTCAAACAACTCGAAAAACGCATCTACAGCGAACATCAAACACAGATATTCATCGAGACACCTTATCGTAATATGCAAATGTTGGAGGAGCTATGTCGCACACTGCAAGGTCAAATTCGCCTCTGCGTAGCAGCCGACATCACTGCCGAAAACGAATATATTCGCACTATGACCATCGGCGATTGGAAGCACCTCATCTCGCAAGGCAAACAACCCGACCTCCACAAACGCCCTTGCATATTTTTGATATACAAATAGAGACTAAATACGAGATACAAGACACGAGTCTAAAATCATGTTCTCATGTCTTCATGTCTAAAAAAATACTAACGAGGCGAAGCCGAGTACGAAAAAAATCTCACTACTCGCTACTCGCTACTAAAAGTCTAAATATTATGAAACTATTAGAAGGAAAAGTCGCTATTATTACTGGCGCAGCACGTGGTATTGGTAAAGCAATCGCACTCAAATATGCAGCAGAAGGCTGTAATGTTGCTTTCACCGACTTGAACATCGACGAAAATGCTCTTAAAACTCAAGCAGAAATCGAAGCTTACGGCGTAAAAGCTAAAGGCTATGCTTCTAACGCAGCAAGTTTTGAAGATACTCATAAAGTGGTAGAAGAAATCGTTAAAGAATTCGGTCGCGTTGACATCTTGGTCAACAACGCAGGTATCACTAAAGACGGTCTTATGATGCGTATGAGCGAAGCTCAATGGGATGCTGTTATCAACGTAAACCTCAAATCTGCGTTCAACTTCATCCACGCCGTTACTCCTATCATGATGCGCCAAAAAGGTGGCTCTATCATCAATATGAGCTCGGTTGTAGGTGTAAATGGTAACGCTGGTCAATGCAACTACTCTGCGTCTAAAGCTGGTATGATTGGTCTTGCTAAATCTATCGCTAAAGAAGTTGGCTCACGTGGCATCCGTGCTAACTGTATCGCTCCTGGCTTCATCATCACTGAGATGACTGGCGCTTTGTCTGACGAAGTGAAAGAACAATGGAACAAACTCATCCCACTTCGCCGTGGTGGTACTCCAGAGGATGTTGCTAACGTAGCAGTATTCCTCGGCTCTGACCTCTCAAGCTATGTAAGCGGCCAAACTATCCACTGCTGTGGCGGTATGCTCATGTAATTTCTTGCATATAATTTAAACATAAGTACAGAATATATTTATGTTGGTTTACTCTATTTTTTAAGTACATGCCTTGTGATTAATTATTAATTGTTATATTTTAGGGCTTGTACTTGAAAAAGAGGTTAGTCTAATGGAGTTGGAAATACAGATTAAATTTTGTAAACCTGCGAACATAAAATATGTACTTATGTTAAAACAAAACCATTTCAAATTTCAAATTTCAAATAAAAACTATGCTTAATCGTTTTTTCAAATATGTGGGTTTCCACACTACTTCTGACGAAAACACTGGACTTACACCATCTACTCCAGGTCAGATGACTTTCGCTGAATACCTCGCTGAAGAGTTGAAACAAATCGGTCTAACTGATGTTACTCTCGATGGCAATGGTTACGTAATGGCTACCCTCCCAGCCAATACCGACGAAAAACGCCCTACTATCGGTTTCATCGCTCACCTCGACACTGCTCCTGACATGAGTGGCAAAAACGTGAAACCTCGCGTGGTAGAAAACTATGATGGCAACAACATCGTGCTCGATGCTGCCGAAAATATCGTTTTGTCAACTGAACAATTCCCTGAATTGTTGAAATATAAAGGTCAAGACCTCGTGGTTACTAACGGTCACACCCTCCTCGGTGCCGACGACAAAGCCGGTATCTGCGAAATTATGACTGCTATGGAGTGGCTCTTGGCTCACCCTGAAGTGAAACACGGCAAAATCCGCGTAGCATTCAACCCTGACGAAGAAATCGGTCAAGGTGCTCACCACTTCGATGTTGAAGCATTCGATTGCGAATGGGCTTACACTGTCGATGGTGGCGAAATCGGCGAATTAGAATACGAAAACTTCAATGCTGCTGCTGCTACTCTCAAATTCCAAGGTTGCAACGTGCACCCAGGTACTGCTAAAAACAAGATGATCAATGCCATCAAGTTGACTCAAGAGTACAACTCTTTGCTCCCTATCGACGCTCCTGAAAACACCGAAGGCTACGAAGGTTTCTATCACCTTGTTGCTTCAAATGGTGCTGTAGATCAAGCTTCGTTGGTATATATCATCCGCGACCACGACCGTGCTAAATTCGAAGAACGCAAAGCTACTATGGTGGCTGCTGCCGAAACTATGAACAAAAAATATGGCGAAGGCACTGTCGTTATCGAACTCAAAGACCAATACTACAACATGCGCGAAAAGGTTGAACCTGTGAAACATATCGTCGACCTCGCTTTCGAAGCTATGGAAACTGCTGGCGTTACTCCTAAAGTAAAACCTATTCGTGGTGGTACCGATGGCGCTCAACTTTCGTTCAAAGGTCTCCCTTGCCCTAACCTCTTCACTGGTGGTCACAACTTCCACGGTCGCTACGAGTTCATCCCAGTGCAATCAATGGAAAAAGCTGTCGAAACAGTTATCAACATCATCAAATTGGTGAAATAATTTAATTTAAAAGACAGGAAGACAAGAAGACATGTTCTCAATAAAATCATGTTCTCATGTCTTCATGTCTAAAAACAAATAAAACACACAAACTTTAAATTTATAAATTCAATGAAAACAACTCCATTTACCGACATTCACATCGGTTTAGGTGCTAAAATGCACGAATTTGCTGGCTACAACATGCCAATCGAGTATTCAACTGGTATCAACGACGAACACCTTACTGTAGTTAATGGTGTTGGTGTGTTTGACGTATCTCACATGGGTGAATTTTGGGTAAAAGGCCCTAAAGCTAAACAATTCCTCGAACGCGTATGTTCAAACAACATCTCTTCTCTCATCAATGGTCAAGCTCAATACAACTGCTTCCCTAATGGTAAAGGTGGTATCGTTGACGACCTTATCGTTTACCACTACTCTGACGAAAAATATATGCTCGTTGTAAACGCTGCAAATATCGACAAAGACTGGGAATGGGTAAATGCTAACAACGAAGAAGGCGTAGAACTCGAAAACTCTTCTGACCGCATCGCTCAACTTGCTGTTCAAGGTCCTAAAGCTACTGAAATGCTTCAAAAACTTACTGACGTTAACCTTAGCGAAATCAAATACTACCACTTCACTGAAGGTAAATTCGCAGGTGTTGACAACGTAATCATCTCTAACACTGGTTACACTGGTGCTGGTGGTTTCGAATTGTATTTCTACCCACAATATGGCCAACAAATTTGGGATGCTCTCTTCACTGTAGGTGCTGAATATGGTATCAAACCTATCGGTCTTGGTGCTCGCGACACTCTCCGTCTCGAAATGGGCTTCTGCCTCTATGGTCACGAAATCGATGATACTACTTCTCCTATCGAAGCTGGTCTTGGTTGGATTACTAAACCTGCTGAAGGCAAAAACCTTATCGATGGCGAACTCTATATCCGTCAACGCGCTGAAGGTACTGAACGCAAACTCGTTGGTTTCGAACTTCAAGAACGCGGTATTCCACGTCAAGACTATGTTCTCACTGACGGTCAAGGCAATGCTATCGGTCGCGTAACTTCAGGTTGTATGTCTCCTTGCCGCAAAATCGGTGTTGGTATGGGCTACATCAAACCAGAATTTGCTAAACTTGGCACTACTATCGCTGTTCAAATCCGTAACAAAGAAATCCCTGCTGTAGTTGTTCGCCCTCCATTCCGCAAATAATACTTTTCAAAAGTAATATCTAAAAAGACAGAAGAACATAATAACATAATTTTGTTTTTATGTTCTTTTGTCTTATTCTAACAATGTAAAAATTTAAAG
>JAZOUT010000014.1:0-41866 GCA_045658305.1 Candidatus Aphodosoma sp.
TAAAGTTCATCGATAGAAGCAACAGCTTTAACGCCGTCTTTTTCGATAGCTTCAGCTGGAACGAATGGGTCAAATGCTTGAACATTCATACCGAAGCCTTTAGCGATTTTAGCAACGCGAAGACCTACGTTACCATAAGCGTGAATACCAAGAGTTTTGCCTTTCAATTCAGTACCAGTAGCACCTGAGAATTGAACGCGAGCAGCGTAAACCATCATACCGAGAGCTAATTCAGCTACAGCGTCAGAGTTTTGACCTGGAGTGTTCATAGCTACTACGTTGTGAGCTGTACAAGCTTCGAGGTCGAGGTTGTCGAAACCAGCACCTGCGCGAACAACGATTTTGAGGTTTTTAGCGTGTTCGATAACTTCTTTAGTAACTTTGTCAGAACGAACGATAAGAGCATCTACATCAGCAACTGCTGCATAGAATTGTTCTACTTCTGTGTATTTTTCGAGAAGAACTACTTCTCCACCAGCAGCTTCTACAATTGATTTGATACCATCTACAGCTGCTTTAGCAAATGGTTTTTCTGTTGCAACAAGAACTTTCATAGTAATGATTAGTTATTAATGATTAATTATTAGTGATTCAAAATTGGAATAATGTATTCTTTATTTGTTTGCAAAGGTACAACTTTTTTCTTATACCTACAAACTTTTTGAGGTAAATAAAAAATTATTAACATCCAATAAAAAAATAAACAAACTATTGAAAAATATAATAGATAAAAGTAATATGAGATAAATTTATAAAAAGGAACCTCTAATTTACATTACATATTTTATAAAAAGCCTAAAAAGAACGAAAATTACAATAAAAAAAAACAAAACTAAATTAGCTTAAATCATGTCGAACATAAGCAATTTGGAATAAATTAAAGAATACAAACATGGATGACAAAATTGCAAATGAACAATAACATAGTCAAGTTTGTTTAAACCTTACTGAATGCAAGCAATTTATTAAAATTATGCATAACCACATGCGACTGAACAAAGCGAAAAAACTGGCAGAAAGAAATATACAAGCATACACCGCATCCAAGTAGAAGCCAACAAAAACAACACCTTTCCAAATAAACATTTACACATATTTAGACATTAAACCTACACCAAACACTCTTTCACCTAAACCACCAAACAACCCTACCATCACCTATACTATAACATAGTATAAATATACTATAAATATATGATAAATATACTATAAATATATAATAAATATATTATAAAGTAATATACACAGAAGCTTACTTATAAGTTGACCCTAACACTCATATAATAAATAAACACATAACAATATTGCATAAAACAAAAAAAAATTGTAACTTTGTATTATAAATATATAATCCCAAAATTATGAAAAAAATATTATTATCTACAATTACAACTATTTTAATTATCAGCTCATTAAGCGCACAATCACGCAATCCAAAGTATGAAGCGTATATCGAAAAATACTCCGACTTTGCTATTCAATGCCAAAACGAACACCATATTCCCGCCAGCATCACCCTCGCACAAGGCATCTTAGAGAGTGGCGCAGGCGAAAGTTCATTAGCTAAAGACTGTAACAACCACTTCGGCATTAAGTGCGGTAACGACTGGTATGGTCGCTCCACTCGCCACGACGACGATCGCCCAAATGAATGTTTCCGTTGTTATAAATCTGTAAAAGAATCATACGACGACCACGCAAAATTCTTACAACGTCAAAGATATGCTTTTTTATATGATTACAAGATAACAGACTACAAATCATGGGCATACGGACTAAAACAAGCTGGATATGCCACTGACCCAAAATATCCACAAAAACTAATAAACATAATCGAAACATACAACCTCTACGAATTCGACACACAAGGTAGCACAAAAACAGCTGGAGAAAAGAAACGTGAAGAAAAAATAAAAGAGGACTCAAATCTCGCCGAAGACAAACTCTTCGGCTATGTAGAAATCGTAAATAATGGCGTGCGTTGTTACAAACTCATAACAGACGATTCATTCAAAAACATATCACGAGCAACAGGCATCAGCATCAAACGCCTATTGTATTACAACGACCTCCCGGCCGAAACAGACCTCTATCGCGATGATTATGTCTATTTGACAAAAAAACGTGCTACAACTAAAAAACACACACCAATGCACAAAGTGCGCGCTGGCGAAAGCATGCACTCTATCTCACAAGAGTATGGCATTACACTCAAAGCATTATACAAACTCAACAACCTCGAATATGGCACACCAGCCAAAGTGGGTATGAAACTCAAATTACACAAATAATCAAAAAATAAGAACTACTAAACTACGATGAAAAAAGTTGTATTATTTGTTTTATTTACGCTTGTATGCAACATAGTTTTTGCATCTACTATACCGACTAATTTACCTGAATACAAAATAATTATACCTACTCGAACAGATAAAGACAAAAGCATTTCTGATTCTGCCAAATTTTATCTCGTTACATGTGCACCTGGAGCTGCAGTTTACGAACGATTTGGTCACTCTGGCATCAGAGTACATGATTCTGCTAAAGGTATTGATGAAGTATTTCATTGGGGATTATTTTCGTTCGACACACCTAATTTCATCGGACGTTTCATTGCTGGCAACACCGACTACGAAATGGGAGTCTATACAACAAAATTCTTTATGCTTCAATACATAGAACGTGGCTCATCAGTATATGCTCAAGAGTTAGATTTGACCACAGAACAAAAACACGAATTATACACTAAATTATGGAATAACTATCGCCCTGAAAACAGAAAATATCGCTACAACTTCATATTCGACAATTGTGCAACCCGACCTTACCAATTGATTATTAGCACATACAACTACAAAATTTCAACTAATACACAACAAGAACAAATAACCTATCGCGATATTATAAACAAATACGTTCCCATAGGCTCACCGTTAAATACTGGTATAAATCTAATTATAGGCAGCCGAGCTGACAAACTAATAACAACAAAAGAGAGTATCTCATTCCCAATGTACACAATGAGCGCCTTGAATCACACGCAGTACATTACCCACGATGGTTCAACCAAACCTATTGTTTTAACCCAAAGCGAAATGTACCATGCTCCTCATAAAAATTTCCAAACTAGCAATTTAGCATTCTACTCTTGGATTATTATTCCACTTATATTAGCCTTTATTTGCATTACCTACACACACAAAAAAAGACGCTATCTACCCTACCTATCACAAATAATACTCTTTGTGTCAGGCTTAATTGGCATTATAATCTGCTACCTTTGGTTCTTCTCGCACCACCCTTTAGTGAACGACAATATGAACCTCTTGTGGTGTAGTCCGCTCAATATCATTCTCGCCATATTACTTTTCATCCACAAAAAACCAATAGTGCGCACAATAAAAGTTGCTTTATCAGCACTATCGCTAATATCATGCATTGCATTCTTAATCATCTTAATTACAGACATGCAAACATCTACCCCACAAATATTCTCCATTTGGGCATTAGTTGTAGTAATAAATGCAACAATTATATATACCTACAGATATAAATTCAAAAAACTACGCTACAAAAAATGAAGTTCCAACAATACATACTCATTATCTTTACTTTAATATTCTCTACAACAATCTATTCGGCTAATCCCATCACAAAGACACCTCCTCGTCTTACTGTCATTATTTCAATCAACGGATTAGACAATTACGAAATAGAAGCATTTAGCAAAATGCTTGAACCCAATGGTATGAGAAAACTAATAAGTGGTGTTTACAATCCAAACGCCACTTGTTCATATATGGTTACAAGTACAACAACCGATTATGCCTCAATGATGACAGGCTCTACACCTCACTATCATGGCATAATTGCCAACAAGTTCTATTCTCTCATCGATGACAACATAGTCTCATGTATCGAAGATGCTCGCTACGAAGGCATCAACACTAAATATATGGCATCGCCTCGTCTATTACAAGCAACTACCCTTACCGACCAAATCAAACTTAATAATTCACAATCAAAAGTATACTCAATAGCTCTTACAGCCGAATCTGCTATCATGTTAGGCGGACACTTAGCTGACGGAGCGATATGGTTCGACAATGCTAACGCAGGCATCTGTACATCAACATTCTACGACAAAGGATTACCTCGTTGGGCTCAAAAAATAAATCGTGATGGTACAATTCGCACTACTTGTGCTGACAATTGGCAACCACTATTCTCACTACCTTCATACCAATATGCACCACAAGGCTCATACATCAATGGCGAAAAACCTACATTCCTCAAATTTAATGAGAACGACGACAATTACGACTTTATGAGTAAGTTTCGCCAATCTCCATTTATCAACGATATAATCAAAGAATTAGCCACTCGCGCCATACGCGATGAACAACTTGGCACCGATGATGCCACCGACCTACTATGCATCGAATTCAATGCCCACTCGCCGTTCGACAGCCATACGCTTTGCGCTGAGAACGAAGACCTAATCACTCGTCTCGACCGTAACATCAAATCACTCCTCGACATAATTGAAATATCAGTAGGTTTAGACAATTCCCTCATTGTGCTTACTGCACCTCACAACAATCCTAACCACACACCTCAGAGCGACCCTCGTCTTGCATCAGGCACATTCAATTCTCGCCGCGCTATGGCATTACTCAATTCATACCTCATGGCTATATACGGCCAAGGTCGTTGGGTGTCAGGATATTACGACAAAAACATATCGCTTAACAAATCACTCATCGAGGACGAAGGCATCAAAATGGTCGAAATACAAAACTATGTAGCACAATTTATGTTAGAATTTTCAGGAGTTCACACCGCAATACCAGCCTATCAAATACAGACTGCTGCAAGCCTACCTAATGACATGCCCTCACGCATGCGCAATTCTCACTTCAAAAACCGCTCAGGCGACGTAGTTTTCACTCTACTCCCTGGTTGGGTAGAATACGACGAAAAAACTCAACGCACATTATATCCTTCAATCACTCAACCATATACACCTATTGCCATTTGGACAAAAGACATCAAACACACCGATAGCAACATAATGATTGAAGACCTCTGCGCAACCCTCTGTCGCATACTCCAAATACCTTACCCTAATGCCTGCATAGGCATACCACACCCAATCGAAATTACCAACTACCGCTAATCATCAAAAAAAATACACACTCACATTGTGTACTCCCACAACCTAACCTCAAGCAAGGTGTACCATACGAAACCTCCACAAACCAATACACACTCTCATTGTGTATTTAGAATGACAAATACCCAACTCCAAATCTCAAATCAACATGAAATTCCTCCAACAAATAGCAAAAATATATGCAGAAAAGTTGACACCTACATCTCAACTTCTCTTTGTGTTTCCTAACCGCCGTGCAGGACTATTTTTCCGCAAAGAATTGCTCGCATTAGTAAAAAAACCTATTTTTGCTCCCGATATCACCGACATAAACTCCCTTGCCGCTACCATTTCCCCCCTACGCAAAGCAAATGACATCGAACTACTATTTGCTCTCTACCAATCATACGTACACGTACGCTCACAACATACCGAAGAAATCGAATCCATCGACGCATTTATCCCTTTCGGTACAACACTACTCGGCGATTTCAACGAAATCGACAAATATCTCATCGACACCAAACTACTTTTCAGCAACATTGCCGACCTCAAAAACATCAACGACCAATCACAATTCCTTTCAGAAGAACAATTTGCAGCCCTAAAATCATTTTGGGGCAAAGTACAAAACGAACGCAACGAAAACCTCTCTTTCAATCGTCAATTCATATCACTTTGGGACGACCTTCACGACATATACGCCCACTTCACCGAATCCCTCATAACCAAAGGTATCGGCTACGACGGACTCATCTATCACACAGCAATAGATAATCTCCCAATTCTCAACTCTCAACTCTCAACTCTCAACACTATCTGCTTCATCGGTTTCAACTCTCTAACTACCAGTGAATACCGCATATTCAAACATTTCCAACAATTAGGTATAGCCGACTTCTATTTCGACTATCCAACTTGCTACGCTGCACCATCACCATTTGCCTCTACCGTAGGCAAATACTACGAATGCAACCTACACAAATTCCCATCTCGATACCCTTACACTCAACCATCTGAACCACACATACCCAACATTACTATCAACAGCACTCCATCCACTACCAACCAAATCAATGTAGCTTGCTCTCTTCTAACTTCTAACTCCTCACTCCTAACACCTAACTCTACCGCCATTCTACTCACTGATGAGTCATTAATGCCATCACTCATACAACAACTACCAAACAACATCAAAAAAATCAATATCACAATGGGTTATCCACTATCGATAACCCCTATTGCTACACTTATAAATCACATACTCACACTACAAACCGAACTCACCAACAATCGAGAAGGCATTGCGCAATTCTATTACAAGCCATTACTTAGCATACTATCTCACAGCAACATACAAAACATCTACCCAACATCTTCAGCCAAAATAATAGACCAAATCACCCGTGCTAACTACATCCGTATCACAACCCAAGAGTTACATAATATAATCTCTAACCTCAACACAGATAATGAAGAAAAACAATTTTTCACTACACTTTTCACACCCCACACTACAACCTCAGAACTTTTAGAATACCTAATCAACATCAACTCTCAACTCTCAACTCTCAACTCTCAACTCTCAACTGATAATGAGTTTCTCTACCAATACAATCAACAACTCACTCAACTAAAAATAACCATAAACGAATCTCAACTCTCAAACCTCAACACTCAACTCTTAAAAACTCTAATTCAACGCCTCACCTCTTCGCTCAAAGTGCAATTCAAAGGCGAACCAATTGAAGGCATGCAAATAATGGGACTACTCGAAAGCCGTCTACTCGACTTCGAAAACATAATACTCATCGGTTTTAACGACCAAAAAGTGCCAGGCAACAAATCGGTCAACTCTATCATACCCTACTACTTACGTCGAGCTTACAACCTTCCAACACACGAAGTTAGTGATGCAATTCAAGCCTATAATTTCTATCGTACACTCTATCACACACAAAACCTACACCTCATATACGATTCACGCAACGAAGGAGCTCAAAACGAAATATCACGCTATTTCTATCAATTACAATACCTTCTCAATGCACCAATGCAACAATACAACTACCAATTACAAATACAAAACACAAACAACGATAAAAAAGATAATCAAGAAATAACAATCAACAAAACTCCCGAAATCCTAAACAAACTAAACACTTACAAAACACTCAACTGCCTCTCTGCCTCTCGCCTCAAAGACTACATAGCCTGCCCTCTTCGCTTCTATTTCAGCACAATAGCAGGCATCAAATCACCTAACGAAATCAAAGAAACTGGAGAATCAAGCCTTCTCGGTAGCATTTACCACAAGGCAATGGAACTATATTATAATCAACACCCTACACCACAACATCTCAACAAACAACAAATAGAAACTCTCGTCCACAACGCATTCATCGAAGAGAGCAAATCATCAGGCCGACAAGTACAACTCACGGGCTTCAATTCGCTAATATTCAATCTTGTATGTCAATTTATTAATAACACTATCCGTTTCGATATCGCACGCCACAAACAAGACCAATTCACTAACATACAATCTGAAGTAGAAATAAACCACAAAATCAACAACATACAGTTCAAAGGCTACATCGACCGCATCGACAAAACAAACGACACAATCAACATTATTGACTACAAAACCACATCTACACCAAAAAACGAAACAACAATACCAAATATTATCAACTTATTCAATTCATACAAAAGCTCACACCACGAATTATTCCAAATAATTCTATATTGCCACATCTACAATTCCTCATACCTAAATCCTAATTCCTCATTAAAAATACGCCCTCTACTATATAAAACATACGAACTATCCAAATCTGACACAAAACTACACAACATTACACTCCAAGTACCAAACCAACTCCTCGACTCAAACAACCTACCTCCACTCAACACTCCACTTGAAGACATTGACACAGACAAAAATAACTGTACTCTAATAGAAATCACTGAATATAACCAAATTGCTACACCATTTGAATGGCTATTAACACGAATGCTCAATGATATCTACAATCCCAATATACAATTCGCTTCAACAGAAAACTCAACAAAAGAAAAAGCCTGCAAATATTGCCAATACAAAACAATATGTAAAAAGAATAATACAAAATAATAGTAAATTACCCGTTTTTTTACTATCTTTGCAAATTAAAAAACAAACAAAATCCATATGCGACGCAAAATCAACCCTTTATTACAACTTTTATCAATAATATACCATATTACGATATTCCTTCCTTTAGGCATAATCGTAACTATCGTATATTGTGGCTTAACCATAATCATCCTCCCCTTATTTGGCAATACAAATAAGGGCAATATCCCTGCAATAATATGGGCACGAGCACTTTGCACTCTATCTCTTGTCCGTATCAAAGTACAAGGACACGAAAACATTGATCCAAAAGCATCCTACATATTCGTAGCCAACCATCAAGGTCTCTACGACATGCCTCTCGTATATGGTTGGCTAAAAAACAACTTCAAATGGATAATAAAAAAAGAATTCCGAAAAATGCCTATAATGGGGAAAACCTGCGAACTTATGGGACATATTTTCATCGACCGATCTAACCCTATGCGCGCAAAACATAGCCTTGATATAGCAAAACAAAATCTCAAACAAGGCAACAGTTCTATATTCCTATTCCCCGAGGGCACACGCACTCGCAACGGACAAATAGGCAAATTCAAACGCGGTGCCTTCACCATCGCTCGCGACCTTCATCTACCTATCGTGCCTATAACCATCAACGGAGCCTTCAACGCTCTACCTAAAGGTCTCAACTACATCACCCCAGGCACAATAGAAATGATAATACATTCACCAATCGATACTACAAACCTTAACGACGAAAACCTCAATGAACTTATAAATCAAGTAAAAACCATTATACAAACCGATTTAAAACTATAAATTATGAAACGAAAAATTAACCCTCTTGCTATTATTTATTCAACATTTATTTTTGTCCCTTTAGCAATAATTGTTAGCGCAATTATTTTCATTCTAATTATTATCATGACTCCTATTGCAGGCGAAAAAAAATGGGGCTACTACCCAGGTCGTGTATGGGGACGCATCATGTGCTTTTTAGCTCTCTCTCGCATAAAAATCGTAGGCAACGAAAACATCAATCCCCAAAAATCCTATATCTTCGTTGCTAACCACCAAAGTATGTTCGACATATTCCTCGTATATGGCTACCTCAATGCCAAATTCAAATGGATTATGAAGCAAGAAATACGCAATACTCCCCTTCTAGGTAAAGCATGCGAATCTATGGGCCACATATTCGTTGACCGTTCAAGCCCTATGCGCGCTCAAAAAAGTCTCGAAGCAGCCAAATCTCGCCTACTCCAAGGCAACAACTCTATATTCCTATTTCCCGAAGGTACTCGCTCTGCCAATGGTAAAATAGGCCGCTTCAAACGTGGTGCTTTCACCATCGCTCGCGACCTTCACCTCCCTATTATACCAGTCACAATCTTAGGCGCATACAACGTCTTGCCTAAAAATGGTTGGTTTATCACTCCTGGCAAAATCACAATGACTATCCACCAACCTATCGACACAACAAACCTCAACGACGAAAACCTCAACGAAACAATCGACCAAGTCAAAAACATAGTAGAATCAGCTCTAAAAAAATAAAACAATGAAAAGAATAATAATTCTCTTAATTGTGCATTGTGCATTGTGCATTGTGAATTACACTCATTCTCAAGAATACACAATCAAATCCAAAAAAGCTATCAAACTATACCAAGAGGCCAAGAATGCACAATACCCATCCGACAAAATATCTCTTCTCAATCTTGCCCTCGACAAAGAACCAAACTTCGTCGAAGCCTATTGGGAACTAAGCAAAATATACCTACTCCTCGATAGCACCAATGCTGCCATTGAAACGCTCAAAATTGCAGACCAACAGCAACTCGCTATGCCCGAAAAAACAAAAATAAATCTATCTAAACTCTACTACAAAATAGGCGAATATCAACTCGCTCTCGACAAAATCAACGAAATCAACAATCCATACTATTTCAATCAAATCGCACTACTAAAAGAAGATTACGCCTACGCAACATCCCTCAAAGCCAACCCTATCGAATTCAAACCACGCAACCTCAATTTCGTCAACACCATCCACGACGACTATTTCCCTAGCATCACAGCCGATGGTCTTATGATATCAACCACAGTACTTGCTCCTAAATGGATGGGCGATGCAGCCCCTATGCAACATCAAGAAGATATGTACGTCAGCCATTGGAATGGTTCTAAATGGTCATATAGCGAACCTCTTCCTGCACCAATGAATGGCTATGGCAACGAGGGCTCTCAATCCTTCTCTGCCGATGGTCGCTATATGTTTTTTGTACAATGTAGCAATCGCGAGAATGTTGGCTCTTGCGATATTTGGTATTCTATTCGCAAAGGTAACAAATGGTCTAATCCTATCAATCTTGGCGAACCAGCCAACTCTCGCTATTGGGAAAGTAACCCCGTAATGTCCCCTACTGGCGACATGATTTACTTTACATCCAATCGCCCCGAAGGTCTCGGCGGCAAAGACATTTGGTGCGTACAAGTATATATCGACGACCAAGGCTACCTCAAAACCTACAATCCACAACCTCTTGGCTCGCCTATCAACACCGACAAAGACGAATTCGCACCATTCATCCATGCCGACAATCACACGCTCTATTTCTCTTCCGATGGTCACAAAGGTCTTGGCGGACAAGATATATTTCGCTCTGTTCGTGCCGACAATGGCTCTTGGTCTACACCCGAAAACCTCGGATATCCAATCAACACCCACGGCGACGAATCTGGTTTCGTTATCAATGGTCTCGGCAACAAAGCCTACTTCTCTTCAGACCAACTCGAAAATCGTGGTATGAAACTCGATATCTACGAAATCGACCTTCCTATCACAATCCAACCTCGCACTCGTATGGTATATTCCCCTGGTCGTGTTTACGATATACAAACAGGTAAACCTCTCCAAGCTCGTGTCGAAATATTCGAAGGTGAAACCAATAATAAACACTTCGAATCTATTACCGACGCAGCCGATGGCTCTTTCGTTGCCTTCCTCCCCGAAGACACTCAACCCTCAACCATTTTCGCCCTTAGCTCTCAACGCGAAGGCTATATTCCTTATACAATGTCTATCTCCACCCCTGGCGATAGCATCCTCGTTGGGCTCACTCGTATTGCTAAAGGTAACTCTATCACTCTCAACAACCTCTATTTCGACTACGATTCCGACAAAATACTCCCTACATCTTATGCCGAAATCGAACGCCTTTCGCTATTCCTCAAGCGCAACAAACAAATCCACATCGAAATCATTGGTCACACTGACAATCAAGGCTCTAAATCCTACAATCTCGACCTCTCACAACGTCGTGCTGCTGCTCTTATGAATGCCCTTATCCGCAAAGGAATCGCCGCTGACCGACTAACATCAAAGGGTATGGGTAGCGAAGCTCCTATTGCAACAAACGACACCGAAGAAGGCCGCGCCCAAAACCGTCGCGTCGAAATAATAATTAGATAACAAAATACCACTACTAACTAGTAACTCGTAACTAGTAACTATTTTATGTCTCCCTACATCGTCATCTTCATCATAGCAGCCTATTTTGCTATAATCTTTGCCGTGAGCTATTTCAGTGCACGCAAAAGTTCAACATCCGATTTCTTCCGTGGAGGCAATTCATCGCCTTGGTGGGTCGTAGCCATTGGCATGATTGGCACCACTCTCTCTGGCGTCACTTTCATCTCTGTACCTGGTATGGTAGCAGGTGCAGCCAAGATGACCTATTTCGAAGTTATCCTCGGCAACTTCCTCGGCTATATTCTCATAATGCACTTCTTGTTGCCACTCTACTATCGTCTCAACCTCACCTCTATATACGGCTATATCCAACAACGCATTGGACATACTTCCTACAAAACTAGTGCCGTTCTATTCCTCATTTCCAAACTAATAGGTGCGGGGTTCCGACTCTTCATCGTGGCTCTTGTGCTCCAAATCACTGTGTTCGAACCACTCGGACTCCCATTCGCACTCAATGCCATTGTCTCGGTGTTTCTCATCTGGGCATACACAGTCAAAGGTGGCATCAAATCTATCGTGTGGACCGACCTCATACAAACCTTTTTCCTCATCTTTGCAGTCGTATTCACCATTTTTGCTATTCAAAAAGAGTTAGGCATGTCGTTCCTCGAAATGACCTCTGCTATAGGCTCCAACTCGCAATTCCAAATCTTCGATTTCTCTAACTTTTGGGGCAACAACAACCACTTCTTCAAACAGTTCATCTCTGGTGCATTCATCACCATCGTGATGAGTGGTCTCGACCAAGACATGATGCAAAAGAACCTCAGTCTCAAGAATGTACACGAGGCTAAAAAGAACTTCCTCTCGTTCAGCATCGCCTTTGTGCCGGTCAACTTCATATTCCTCTGCCTCGGCGTACTATTTGTCATCTACATGAACCAAATGGGCATTGCTATCCCTGCCAAAACCGACCAAATCTACCCTCTTCTTGCAACCAACTATCTCTCTTACTCGGTTGCTATCTTCTTCATACTTGGTATTATAGCATCGGCATTCTCGTCGGCCAACTCGGCACTCATTGCCATGACCACTTCGTTCATGGTCGACATCTATGGCACTAACGGCAAGAACGAACGCACACTCGCTCGCACTCGCATCCTCGTGCACACCATGATGGCTGCCTTGCTCATCGGCATCGTCATCCTATTCAATACTTTCAACGACGACAGCGTGGTCAATGCTATATTCAAATTCGCTGGCTACACCTATGGCCCATTACTCGGACTCTTCGTCGTAGGCATGTTCACCAAATGGAACATCCGCGACCGCCTCGTGCCACTCGTAGCCACTATCTCAATCATCGCCACCGTGCTCATCGACCGCTTCTCAGTCGAACTCCTATTCGGTTACAAATTCGGTTTCGAAATCCTCCTTCTCAACGGAGCCCTCACAATACTCGGACTACTACTCTACAGCACCCGTAAATAATATTACCACGAAATAATAAAAAATCTTCATTTAGCACTTGCCAAATGAAGATTTTTTTATACCTTTGCAACAGATTTAAGATATAATGGCATTAGCCATACACCAAGTAGCGTTCTTGGATTATAATAGCATTTTTGCTCATTTCTTCTAATGTTAAAATTTGGCGATTTTACGGCTGGAAGTAATAAGTTGAAAAATGTTCACGTATCATAGCGTGAACTTTACTTATTCGTCAGCCAAGGTCACGCCAAATACCTAACATTAGCGAGAAAGTTAAGTTCTCGCTTTTTTTATTAAATTTATAAATATTAAAAGTTGCGCCCGACACAAATTAGGGAATTACTATGAAATTCATTTATGGTATTTTAGTTTTATTGGTTATATCTACATTCTTTTCTTGCAATCCACCTAGCAACAAAAACGGACAAGAAACAAATACAGCTAAAATTAAAGAAAATAATAGTCAAAAAGAAAAAAATGACATAAAAATTCTCAATGTTTTATCTACAACCAACCTATTTTCTGAACCTACAACTAAGTCTGCCAAAATAATTAATCAAAAACTTAGTAATATTACAGGTGAAACTGAATATGTATCAATAGATAAATCATGTAAAGTTGTTATTATCAACGAAAAAGACAATTGGTATAAAATCAAAGTAGTAGATCCTTATTGGTTAAGTGAAAGTCACATAGGATGGTGCAAAAGTGAATACATAGAAAATATTAATAATATAGAAGAAATTGAAATTGAAAAAGATAAAGATTACACTATATTATACAGAAACAAAATAGGACAATGTGAAAATATTTATATATATTACAAAAATTCAAAAAAAGACGAATTGACTTTAGAAAAAATATCAAAAAAATTACACTCTGAATTATCAACAATACCCAAATGTAATTTACACATTTTTGATTCTGATAAATTAGGAGATTTAATACACAAATATCCTCTCACAAATAAGGAATACTTACAAGTTGCAGATCATTTTTTATATTTATATGATTTTGATAAATATGGATGGTTTTATCCTTTTCAAGATATAAAATATAAAGAATTAGGTGGCAAAAATTGGAAAAAAGAACCTATTAAATAAATTCAAACACAATATTATTATAAAAGACATAGCGGTCTAAATTTATAATACGAATGTATTGAATATAAGTTTTTTTTAATCAGCAAATAAATCAACAAAATCCGTAAAAGCACAAAACAAAAGAGACGCAATTTTGCGTCTCTTTTGTTTATCTGTTATCTGGAAATTTTTGCGACAAGCGAATACACTAAAGCTTACTCTAATTGTTGAGCGGAGCAAAAATCATGAACGAAGTGAGTTATCTGTTATCTTAAAAGGAACTAAATCGTCCACCGATTCGCCTCGTGCCAATCGCTCCCTAACCATAGTGGATGAGATAGGATATAGCGGAGCATCGAGCCATTGCATTTGTGGAAATTTGGTCATATCTACCTCTACTCCTTCGCGTGGATAGACATAGATTGTATAGTCGCGTAATATCTCGTCGTAGCAATACCAACGGTCGAATATCTGATAATTATCAGCCCCTATTAACAAAGAGAATTGATATTCAGGATATTTTTGCGATAGTATTCGCAGGGTGTTAACCGTGTAACTTGGAATAGGCAATTCGAATTCAATATCGCACACCGAGAGGCGTGGATTGTGTTTCGTAGCCTCGCAAGCTAAACGATAGCGCAAAGCATCGTCCCAGAGGTCGGCCTTCTTTTTTAGCGGATTTTGAGGCGACACCACATACCACAACTCATCCACTTCTCCATGCTCCAACATATACTCACCCAACCCAATGTGCCCATTGTGTATCGGATTAAACGACCCAAAATATAATGCGACTTTTTTCATTGATTGTATATTTAGACCTGAAGACATAAGTAAAGAATTTGTCAACAGTCCGTACTCTATAATCTGTTATCTATTATCTGTAATCTGTAATCTGTACTCTAACCAAGGAATTCAGTCACCACACGAATAGTCTCAGCCACAGCCTCATCAAGATTATCGTTCACAATACGCACGTCGAACTTAGGTGCAAACTCCATCTCCCACTCTGCTTTGGCAAGACGTTTTTCAATCATCTCTTCCGAGTCGGTAGCGCGACCCACCAAACGCTCGCGAAGCACCTCCACACTCGGTGGTTGCACAAACACAGCCAACGCATTATCGCCATAATATTTCTTGATATTCAAACCACCCACCACGTCAACATCAAACAACATATGCTGACCTTGAGCTAATTTGCTATCAATTTCGCTCTTCAACGTGCCATAATAACAGCCTGCATACACCTCTTCATATTCCACAAACTCGTCATTTGCAATCTTCGCACGAAACTCATCAGGAGTCAAAAAATAATACTCCACCCCATGTTGTTCCGTTCCGCGAGGGGCACGACTTGTAGCCGATATTGAAAAATCAAAATCAAAACCAGCCTCTTTCAATTTACCAATAATAGTACTCTTCCCACTACCCGAAGGAGCCGAAAATATAATCAATTTACCATTCATAATTATTTAAAATATTTACATACAAATTTAAAGCAAAGTTACAAAAAAAATCTTAATACACACCCCTAAACTCTCATTTTTTTTTCGTAACTTTGCAGTTTAATAAGCAATAAAATACAAAATAAAAATCTTATCATTCTCTACTCGCCACTAAAAATTTAAAAACACAATGGCTCGAATATTAGCAATCGACTACGGACAAAAACGCATTGGCGTTGCTGTTACCGACCCACTACAAATGATAGCCAACGGGTTAACTACTGTAGAAACACCCAAAATATACTCTTTCTTAGCTGACTATTTCGCTAAAGAAGAGGTAGAAACCATAGTCGTTGGCTACCCAAAAACACTACAAAACGAGCCTGCCGAAGTAACTAAATACATCAACACATTCGTCGGCAAATTACGCAAACTCTATCCTGACAAGAAAATCGAACTAGTTGACGAACGTTTTACGAGCAAAATGGCGTTCCAAACTATGATTGATAGCGGTATAAGCAAAAAAGCACGCCAAAACAAAGCCCTAATCGACCAAATCAGCGCCACAATCATTCTCCAAAACTACCTCGAAAATTTAAAATTTCAAAGTTAAAAGTTGAAAATTACCCTATATTTTCAAATTTCAAGTTTCAAATTTCAACTCTCTAAATATGATTACAGTATCCAACCTCGCAATGCAATTTGGCAAACGAGTACTCTTCTCGGATGTCAATCTCAAATTCACAGCAGGCAACTGCTACGGTGTAATCGGTGCTAATGGTGCCGGCAAATCTACTTTCATCCGCATGCTTAGTGGCGAACTCGACCCTTCGCGCGGACAAATATCTTTCGGCCCAGGCGAACGCCTTTCGGTGCTCAAACAAGACCACTTTGCCTACGACCAATTTACCGTAATCGACACCGTAATGATGGGTAACGACCACTTTTGGCGCGTGAAAGAAGAAAAAGATGCTATCTACCTCAAAGAGGATTTCACTGAAGAAGATGGTATCCGCGCTGCTGAATTGGAAGAGAAATTTGCTGAAATGGATGGTTGGAATGCCGAAAGCAACGCTGCTCAACTCCTCAGCGGGCTTGGAATCAAAGAAGAACTCCACTATCAACTAATGAGCGAATTGGAGAATAAAGAAAAAGTACGTGTACTCCTCGCACGTGCTCTATACGGCAAACCTGACAACCTCCTCCTCGATGAGCCTACCAACGACCTTGACGTAGATGCTGTAATGTGGCTCGAAAACTACCTCGCTAACTACGAAAACACTGTACTTGTTGTGAGCCACGACCGCCACTTCCTCGACGCTGTATCAACCCACACAATAGATATCGACTACGGCAAAATCACTATGTTCGCCGGCAACTATACTTTCTGGTACGAATCAAGCCAACTTGCCCTTCGTCAACAACAGAACCAAAACAAAAAGGCTGAGGAAAAACGCAAAGAGTTGGAAGAGTTCATCCGCCGTTTCTCTGCCAACGTGGCTAAGAGTAAACAGGCTACTTCGCGCCGTAAAATGCTCGAAAAACTCAATGTCGAAGAAATCCAACCATCAACTCGCAAATACCCAGCTATCATATTCACACCCGAACGCGAACCAGGCAATATGGTGCTCGAAATCACTGGCCTTGGCAAACGTGCCGAAGATGGTTCGGTGCTATTCAACAACGTATCGTTCAATGTAGAAAAAGACGACAAAATCGCCTTCTACTCACGCGATGCACGTGCTATGACTGCATTCTTCGAAATTATTATGGGCAACGACCTTGACTATGCAGGCAAATTCAATTGGGGCGTAACTATTACTAATGCCTATCTACCTCTCGACAACACTCGTTTCTTCAACAACGAACTCTCACTTGTTGATTGGCTTGGTCAATACTCTGCCGACACTACTGAAGTATTCATTCGTGGCTACCTCGGTAAAATGCTCTTCTCGGGAGAAGAAATCTACAAACGTGCCAACGTACTCTCGGGTGGTGAAAAAATGCGCTGTATGATTGCTCGTATGATGCTACGCAATGCCAATGTCATGGTGCTTGACTCTCCAGTCAACCACCTTGACCTTGAGTCAATCCAAGCCTTCAACAATACACTCAAAACTTTCAAAGGCAACATCTTACTCTCTTCTCACGACCGCGAATTTGTTTCTACAGTCTGCAATCGTATCATCGAACTCACACCAAATGGTATTATCGATAAATATATGGATTTTGACGAATACCTTACTTCCGATGAAATACACGCTCTTCGCGAAAAAATGTACGAATAACAACTATAAAATATAACAAAAACTATGACTGAAATTTCAAAATGCCCAAAATGCGGTAGCGAATATGTATATTTCGACGGCTCACTCTATGTATGTCCCGAATGTGCACACGAATTTAGTGGCGACGACCACGCAGCAGCGCAAGAAGGTCCAGAAGTGGCACGCGATAGCAATGGAGCCGAACTATTCGATGGCGATGCAGTAACCGTAATCAAAGACCTCAAAGTAAGAGGCTCGTCTATGGTAATCAAGCGTGGCACAAAAGTGAAATCAATCCGCCTCACCGACAATCCCGAAGAAGTAGATTGCAAAATAGATGGAAGTAGCATCGTACTAAAAACTTGTTTTTTGAAAAAATAATAATTCAAAATTACAGCATTATGAAAGAGCTAAAATGCCCTAAATGTGGCAACGTGTTTCTTGTTGACGAATCGGACTATGCTGCTATTCTCAGTCAGGTGAGAAATCAGGAGTTTGAGAGCGAAATACAATTGCGCTTAAACGATATCCAAAAGCAAAATGAGGCTCAACACGAGACTGCCACCTTGAAAATCACTCAAGATTTTCAGGGCAAATTGACACAAAAAGATATTGAACTATCAAAAAAAGAGGGCGAAATAGAACGATTGAAATCGCAATTGCTAGATTACGATAAGACTAAACGATTGGAATTGGAAGCAGAACGATTAAAATCTACACAAGAAATAGCTCGATTGAATGCTGTTATAGCACAAAACAAAACCGACGTAAAGGTTGCAGTGCTCGAAGAACAAAATAAGGCAAAAGACCAGATACAAGCTAAAGAAAATGCACTCTTAGAGTTACGCAGTCAGATTGAAGTAAAACAAAAAGAGGCTACTATTCGTGAATCTAACATCAAAGAGGACTATGAGCGTCAGTTGAAACAAAAGCAAGAACTTGTGGATTACTACAAAGAGTTGAAGACTAAGTTATCGACTAAGATGATTGGAGAATCGCTTGAAGCTCATTGTAGTAATGAATTTAATCGTGTGCGTACAACAATGTATCCTAATGCCTATTTCGAGAAAGATAATGATGCTAGCGGTGGCAGTAAAGGCGACTTCATATTCCGCGATTCGATAGACGGAGTTGAGTACATTTCGATTATGTTTGAAATGAAAAACGAGATGGACACTACGGCTACGAAACATAAGAACGAAGATTTCTTTGCTAAACTAGACAAAGACCGCAATGAGAAAAGATGCGAATATGCTGTGCTTGTGTCCCTATTAGAACCTGAGAGCGATTTTTATAATGAAGGTATAGTGGATGTATCGTATCGCTATCCGAAGATGTTTGTTGTTCGTCCTCAATTCTTTATGCCTATCATAACACTACTCTCGCAAGCTTCGAAAAAGAGTGTTGAATATAAGAAAGAGTTGATTTTGGCACGTCAGCAGTCGGTAGATGTAACAAATTTTGAAAACAAATTGAATGATTTTCGTGATAAATTTGGCACTCACTACTCTCGTGCATGCGATAAATTTAATAAAGCAATAGATGAGATTGACAAAACAATAAAATCGCTCGAAAAAATGAAAGCCGATTTGTTGAGTTCAGAAAACTATTTGCGATTGGCAAATAACGACACAGAGGAGCTCACAATTAAACGATTGACACGTGGCAACCCAACAATGAAACAAAAATTTGACGAAGCAAGAAAGGCAAATGATGATTCAGAATACACACTGTGAGTGTGTAGAGGTTTTCTTGCTTGAAGGTTGCTTGAAGGTATGGTTCACTATCTTGAAAATATTGGACTGGAATACACAATGTGAGTGTGTGTTGAGATGCACTTTTTATACTGATTTTTTATCTTTAGAGATATTGTTTTATAGAAAACATATTATGGACTTTAAGTTATTACATACAGACCCATATTCGTCTGCTCGTGCGGGGGTAATTACTACCGACCACGGAGAAATTGAGACTCCGATATTTATGCCTGTGGGCACTGTGGCATCAGTGAAGGGTGTGCATATTCGTGAGGTAAAAGAAGATGTACAGGCTCAAATTATTCTTGGTAATACATATCACCTATATTTGCGTCCTGGACTTGATATATTGGAAAAGGCTGGCGGATTGCATAAATTCAATGGCTGGGATCGTCCTATTCTCACTGATAGTGGTGGTTTTCAGGTATTTTCACTCGCTGACAATCGTAAATTGACAGAAGAAGGTGCTATATTCCGCTCGCATATCGATGGGTCGAAACACTTTTTCACTCCTGAAAATGTGGTTGATATTCAGCGTACTATTGGTGCTGATATCATGATGGCTTTTGATGAATGTACGCCTGGTACGGCTGACTATAAGTATGCCAAAAATTCGATGGAGCGCACTCATCGTTGGCTCAAACGTGGATTGGAACGCTTTGACTCTACACCCGACAAGTACGGATATAGTCAAACATTCTTCCCTATAGTACAAGGTTGTATCTATCCTGAACTTCGTCGCGAATCGGCTAAATTTATTGCCGACCAAGGTCGTGAAGGTAATGCTATCGGTGGGCTTGCTGTAGGCGAACCTACAGAGAAAATGTACGAAATGATTGAGGTGGTAAACGATATATTGCCTAAAGACCGTCCAAGATATTTAATGGGTGTTGGTACACCAGCCAATCTACTCGAAGGTATCGAACGTGGTGTGGATATGTTCGACTGCGTAATGCCAACACGCAATGGTCGTAATGGTATGCTATTCACTCGCAATGGCATTATGAATATGAAAAACAAAAAATGGGCTGACGACTTCTCGCCTATCGATCCTGAAAGCGACTGCTTCGTTGACCTCCAATATTCGAAAGCATACTTGCGCCATTTGTTTGTAAGTCAAGAATTGTTGGCTATGCAAATTGCTTCTATACATAACCTTGCATTCTACCTATGGCTTGTGAAAGAGGCACGTAAACATATCATTGCAGGCGACTTCCACATTTGGAAACCTATGATGCTCGAACGCGTTACTAGACGATTGTAAAAAGACAAAATAACAGAATAACAAAAATTATGTTCTTATGTTATTCTGTCTTCTAAAAAAATGAAACAAATAGATATATACATAATCAAAAAATATTTAGGTACTTTCTTTTTATCAATATTGCTGATTATCACAATATCGGTAGTGGTCGATATATCCGAAAAATTGGATGAATTTATGGATAATGATGCACCACTCAACGAGATTGTATTTGATTATTATTTGAATTTTATCCCTTATTTTGCCAATCTATTCACTCCTCTGTTCTCTTTTATTTCGGTTATATTCTTCACCTCAAAAATGGCATATAATACCGAAATCACAGCGATATTGGCAGGTGGTGTGAGCTTTAATCGCATGTTGCGTCCATACGTTATTTCGGCTGTGATTATTGGGGCTATGTCGTTTGTATTGAGCGGATATGTTATTCCTCCAGCTAATGAGGTCCGTCTAGCTTTTGAAGACAAATACATCAAAGCCAATAAATCTGAAGTAGCACGCCACATACAGATGGAAATTGAGCCGGGAGTTATCTTATACATAGAGCGTTACGAAGAGAATCGCAATCGTGGCAATAAGGTGTCGCTTGAACGATTTAATGGTAAAACACTCATTAGTCGCACTACAGGTAATTCGATAGAATGGAACGAAGCCGACACTATTTGGCACATAAAAAAATATCTCAAACGCGATTTTAACGGTATATACGAAACAATTGAGAAAGGCGACCAAATAGATACTGCACTAAACATTCATCCATCTGAGTTTTTCATTACAGGAGCTCTTGCTCCTCAAATGACTAACTCAGAACTGAATACTCATATAAAACGCCAAGAGTCTCGTGGTATGGGTAACACTCAGATGTTTAAAGACGAATACTACAAACGATTTGCTAACCCATTTGCCGCTTTGATTCTTATGTTAATAGGAGTATCGCTATCATCAAAGAAAATACGTGGTGGCATGGGACTACAAATCGGTATTGGTATAGCCCTCAGTGCATTATATATCTTATTTACTACAGTATCAAGTATGTTTGCCGTTAAAGGAAATATGCCTGTACTCGTTGCCGTTTGGTTACCAAACATAATATTTCTCTTAATTGGTATCGGACTATATTTCAAAGCACCAAAATAATGAATTACAAAGACATCATACAAATACTTGCTGGACATCCATTAATAAAAGATATTACTAAATGGATGAATTCTGACTCAAAAGGCTTACAACTCAATGGATTGCAAGCCTCAGGCAAAGGTATGATGCTTAATGCTATTCAGCAAGTATCGGGGGCTAAAATGCTCGTTGTGATGGAAGATGCCGAAACTGCCGCATATCTCTACAACGACATCAATCGCGCGATGCCTACCGGTAAATGCGGACTACTCCCCTCTTCGTACAAAAAATCTCCTAAACATGGTGGTTTGGACCTTGCCTCGGAGATTATGCGCACCGACGCTCTCAATATAATGCATAATGCGCAAATTACAACCACACCATCCACTCCAAACTCTAAACTCTCAACTAAATGCTCCCCTAAGTTAGGGGAGCTGTCCGAAAGACTGAGGGGTATGCAAACTCTCAACTCTAAACTCTCAACTCTAAACTCTAAACTAAATAATGGTTGGCTGATAGTCACCTCACCGGAAGGGCTTATCGAACGAGTAACGCCACAACAAACATTTGAAACTAAAAGATTAACTATACGTAAAGGAGAAATAGTTGACTCTGAAAAGGTCATTCATTCTCTCGCTGAATGGGGATTTGAATTGGTGGAATTTGTATATGAACCAGGGCAATATGCTCAACGCGGTAGTATTCTCGACATATTCTCATTCTCTAACGAACGCCCTTATCGTATCGACTTTTGGGACGACGAAGTTGAATCAATACGTGTATTCGATATCGAAAAACAACTATCTATCAACGAGGTAGAAGAAATTAGCATACTACCTAACGTCACTGCTAAAGGCGATAAAGAGACTATTTCTATATTCAACTTTTTGCCCTCTGACACTATCATCTGTTGGGCTAATATGACGTTCGCCATCGAACGAATCAACGACATCTACGACGACACTCTCATTAAACAACACTCTGAAAAAAACGTAGCGGATGTTCTTAACATACTCATTAACGGAAATATAGCTAAAGAACAAATTGCTAATTTCCGACATATTTATTTAGACAAAAGACGACGAACAACTGAATCCTCCCATAAGTTAGGGGAGGTCCACGAAGTGGGGAGGGGTATGCTAACTCTCAACTTCAACCAATCCGCCCAACCCCCATATCACAAAAATTTTGATATCGTAGCCGAGTCACTACGCTCTTTTATCAACGATGGATATGCTATACACATCTGCTCTGATTCTAAAAAGCAGACCGACCGCATCGCTTCTATATTCGACGAACGTGGCGATAATATACACTTCACTCCTATCGAAGGCACTATCCATGAGGGTTTTATAGACCATGACTTATCGGTTTGTTTCTTCACCGACCACCAAATATTTGACCGTTACCACAAATTCTCTCTCAAATCCGACATTGCCAAGGCTGGCAAGGTGTCGATGACTCTAAAAGAGATAAACCAATTACAAATAGGCGACTATGTGGTACATATCGACCATGGTATTGGCAAATTTGCTGGTCTTATGGTGGCAGAAAACAATGGTAAGCGCCAAGAGGTAATCAAACTACTCTATCAAAACGATGACGTAATTTTCGTCTCTATCCACGGATTACATCGTATATCAAAATATAAAGGTAAAGACGGCGAACCGCCTCGTATCAACAAACTTGGCACTGGTGCGTGGGAACGCCTCAAAGAGCGCACTAAGGCTAAGGTCAAAGACATTGCTCGCGACCTCATACAACTATATGCTGCTCGAAAGGCTGAAAAGGGTTTCCAATTCACTCCCGATAGTTACCTTCAACACGAACTCGAGGCTTCTTTCATATACGAAGATACTCCCGACCAAGCTACCTCTACTGCCGATATCAAACACGACATGGAGTCTGCCTTACCAATGGACCGCCTCGTGTGTGGCGACGTGGGATTTGGTAAAACTGAATTGGCTATACGCGCTGCTTTCAAAGCCGCTACCGATGGCAAACAAGTCGCTGTACTCGTACCTACTACGGTATTAGCTCTACAACACTACAAAACTTTCAGCGAACGCCTCAAAGAGTTCCCTTGTCGTGTTGAATATCTCAGTCGTGCTAAAAAACCTTCAGAGGTGAAAGTTATAAAACAAGACCTCGCTGATGGCAAAATAGACATTCTCATTGGTACTCATAAAATTGTTGGCAAGGAGATTAAATTCAAAGACTTAGGACTACTTATTATCGACGAAGAACAGAAGTTTGGCGTATCGGTAAAAGAGAAATTGAAAGCCATGAAGGTGAATGTCGATACTCTCACTCTCACGGCTACTCCTATACCTCGCACATTACAATTCTCGCTTATGGGTGCTCGCGATTTAAGTATTCTCACCACACCTCCGCCTAACCGCTACCCTGTTACGACTGAGGTATGTTCTTATGATGACGAGATTATTCGCGATGCTATCGTTACCGAAATGAATCGCAACGGACAGGTATTCCTTATCAACAATCGCGTACAAAATATCTACCTCATCGAACAAAAAGTGCGCGCTCTCGTGCCTGATGCCCGTGTAGCTGTAGCTCATGGTCAAATGCCTACCGAACAACTCGAAGAGACTATCATCGACTTTATCGACTATGAATATGACGTACTCATAGCCACCTCAGTAATCGAATCGGGCGTAGATATTCCTAACGTTAATACTATCATCGTCCACAATGCCCACATGTTCGGTCTCAGCGATTTGCACCAATTGCGTGGACGTGTCGGTCGTAGCAACCGTAAGGCATACTGCTACCTCATAGCTCCCCCATTCAATATGCTCACTTCCGACGCTCGCCGTCGCCTACAAGCTATCGAAACTTTTGCCGAATTAGGCTCAGGTTTCAATATTGCTATGCAAGACCTCGATATTCGTGGTGCAGGTAATATTCTTGGTGCAGAACAGAGCGGATTTATCACTGACCTCGGTTGCGAAACTTATCAAAAAATCCTAAACGAAGCCCTCGCAGAACTCCGCGACCAAGAGTTTAGCGGACTATTTGCCGACCGCAAAGATGCCAAAGATAACTATGTCAGCGACTGCTTTATTGAGTCTGACATGGAACTCATGCTACCTAATTGGTATGTAGAATCACAAACCGAGCGTATGGCTCTCTATCGTGAACTTGACAACATACAAAACGAACGAGCATTAGAAGAATACAAAAAACGTCTCACCGACCGCTTTGGTCGCATCCCTGACGAAGCTAGCGACCTTATGACTATGGTACGCCTACGCTGGTTAGCTCAACGCTATGGTGTTGAACGACTAATACTCAAACGAGGCAAAATGCACGCCTACCTCGTAACAAATCAAAAATCTGCATTCTACGAATCTAAAGAATTCGAAACTCTCATACAATTCTGCATGACAAACTATAAACGATGCGCTCTGTCCGAAAAAGACAACAAACGCATCGTTCAAATCAGCAATATAAATTCAGTTGATGATGCATATAACATATTCAATGAATTATCCTAAAAAAATAAGCGATTAACTATTCAGTTAATCGCTTTTTTATATCTCTACACCTTACTCCCTATCGTAAATCATTCACCTCTACATTAGGATATTTCGCTACATCAAAATAGAAATACGCATCATCCACTTTTGTTTTATTCAAACTATCCCACACAAGTGTGATTTTATCGCCATTCTTTTGATGTATCACCAATCGTGTAGGCAAATTTGATTTATTCAATCGCAATTCTATACGAAAATACTCACTACTTTTAGGGTCAGTTGGATAAAAATTTATTGCACCATCCTCACCCTCACTAATTCTATCTTTCTCCACATAATGCTCTATCATTACCAATGGATTTATCTCTTTCAACTCATCAGTTGTTGGTTCAGTAATTGAAACCTCATTGAATTCCGAAACAAAAACCCATTGTGTTTTCCCATCAAATTTAATCTCATTAGCGCCAAGTGTCATACGAAATTTATTACCTTTAATTGTCAAATCACCCGACTGCTTATCTGTAGTTTCACTTTGTGCATTATAATACAAAAGCGTAAATCTACCCTCATAAACCGATTGTTTCAATTCTGATACAACAGCCTTTACTCTACGTTCTGCCTCTCTATCATTTTGCGCAAACAACACCAAAGGCAATACTGCAAACAATATAAATAATATCTTTTTCATAATCTTTCCCTTAGTAGTAAGTAATAAGTCGTAAGTAGTAAGACAAATGATGCAAAACCAACGGTCTTGAGCCGAATGGCGAAAAATGGCTCTTTCTACTTTCTACTTACTACTTTATACTATTTTACATAGTTGACAACATACTTTCCAATTCTACTTCCGACGACACAAGCACTTCACGTGGCTTACTTCCACGAGCTGGACCTACTATACCAGCAACTTCCAATTGGTCCATAATACGACCAGCACGATTGAACCCTATGTTATATTTACGTTGAATATAACTTGTCGAACCCATCTGGCTTGTAACCACAAAACGTGCAACCTCTTCAAAATAAGGGTCGCATTTCGACAAATCAACGCCCGACAAATCTTTATTCTCGCCTTCTGGTATTGGTGGTTCTGGCAATTCGAATGGAGCAGGATAACCTTGTTGCTCGCTGATATATTCCACCACTTTTTCCACTTCAGGAGTATCAACAAACGCACATTGTACACGTATAGGAGAATCACTCTGCAAATAAAGCAAATCACCCTTACTAACAAGTTGCTCTGCCCCAGTTTGATCTAAAATAGTTCTAGAATCAATACCTGTTGCTACCTTAAATGCAATTCGTGTAGGAAAATTAGATCTAATTACACCTGTAACAATGTTTACAGAAGGGCGTTGTGTTGCCAATATCATGTGCATACCAACGGCACGTGCCATTTGAGCAATACGTGCAATAGGAGTCTCCACCTCTTTGCCTGCAGTCATAATGAAATCACCAAACTCATCAATAATTATCACTATATAAGGTAAATATTTATGCCCTTTATATGGATTCAAACGGCGATTGATAAATTTCTCGTTATACTCTTTGATATTACGCACTGAAGCATCCATCAACAATTTATAGCGGTCTTCCATCTCTTTCACAAGCGAATTGAGTGTCGAAATCACCAACGATGTATCTGTAATAACTGAAGATTCTGCATCTGGAATCTGAGCTAAAAAATGCTTATCTATTTTACGATATACACTAAGTTCAACCATCTTAGGGTCAACCAACACAAATTTCAATTGCGAAGGGTGTTTTTTATAAAGCAAAGAGGTAATAATAGCATTCAAACCTACCGATTTACCTGTACCAGTAGTTCCTGCTACAAGCAAGTGAGGTGCCTTAGCCAAGTCGAACATAAATACCTCATTCGTAATCGTACGACCCAAAGCCACAGGCAATTCCATCTTCGACTCTTGGAATTTCTTAGAAGCGATAGTATCGCGCATTGATACAATTTTAGAGGTAGCATTTGGAACCTCAATACCAATAGTACCTTTACCTGGCATTGGTGCAATAATACGAATACCTTTAGCAGCTAATGAAAGCATAATATCCGCTTCTAAATTACGAATTTTAGAAATACGTATACCATCCTCAGGAACAATTTCATACAATGTGATAGTAGGACCAATAGTCTCAAATATCTTCTTAACGCCGATACCAAAGTTTTTCAACGTAGTGATAATCTTAACACGATTAGCTTGTTTCTCCTCTTCCGACAATGTAATCACCTGATTAGGATACTCTTTCAACAAATCAAGCGTAGGATATTTGTAATACGACAAATCCAACGTAGGGTCGTAAGGCTCAAGATTCTCCTCTACTCTCTCCTCCTCTTTTGCCTCCACCGATTCTATTTCAATACCAGTAGAATGCTCGCTCAATTTAGAAGAATCATCGGCAGACATAACAGATTTCTCTTCTACTTTATCCACTTCAACCTCTACAACTTCTACATTTTCTTCATCTAATTGCGCATTATCTGAAATCTCCACCTCCTCTGTCACACTTGCTTCTTCATCTGTAATCTGTTCTCTGTCATCTGTAATCTCTTCAATAACCTCTTCTTCTTCAATCTCAACTTGTTCAATCTCAATACCCTCTAATTCCTCACTAAAATGCTCACCTAAGTTAGGGGAGCTGTCCGAAGGACTGAGGGGTATGTCAGTACCTAACTGCTCATTATCAACTGTACTTTCTACCTCTCCATTATATCTCTTCTTACTAATAAACAAATTCTGCACTGCCGGAATAGTTGCCGAGAATGTAAATCCAGCGAATACTATAAACGAACCAAGTATAACGAAGAACGTACCTGGCAAACCTATATTAGAAATCAAGTAATCCGACAAATAAGCACCATACGCGCCACCAATATTGACAAACGATGTAGCCAACAAACCACCGAAGAAGAAATCCATCATCAACGGAGCCCATACTATGAATAGCAATGGAAACAAAATCCATTTCCACAAAGCATTCACCTCAACCCCCAACAAACGTATTGACATAGCAAATGCACTCAACAAAAGCGCAAATACCGACACACCAAAACATTCATTAATCAAATAGTTAGCCATCAACGCACCATTCACGCCAGTCCAATTCAACACCTGACGTTTCATATCAGCGCGCGACACACCATCAGCCAACACAATACTTTGGTCAGCCCCGCCCGTAAAGAAAAACGACACCAAAGCCAACAACACATATAGCGACACAAAAAACATCACTACCCCAAGTGCAAAATGAAAACGCTCATCTCGCAAAAACATCATAACCTTACTCGGTTTCTTCTCTTTCTTAACTTTACTCTCTTTCTTAGCCATAAAAATAAATGTATATTATATAGTGTATAATAAAAGGGGAACTTCTTCAATTTAGCTAACACTCTTATTGCCCCACTAATCCTATTGTCCCCCTAAATTAGGGGGACGAGGACGAAGTCCGGAGGGGGTATGTAAAACCCCTAATTCCTCATTTTCTCAAATTGTTTACAATTTGCAAAGTTACGAATTTATTTCCATATCACCATAAAATAATTCACTTTCAATTTACACAACTTATTCACAAAGTAGGGACACAGCATGCTGTGTCCTATCAACCGCAAGGTTGAATAAAAACATAGACCCACAACTCAAGCGTCCGTTCGATCATAAATAAAAAAAAGACCTCAAAGAGGTCGCACGTATAATAACCGCAGCGTGGTCGAGCAAAGCGAGCCACCTGCGGGCAGCAAAACACCATCCTACCCCTCCCCAAAACGAAGGCACACACAAACACAAAAAAATCGGCGAAGCCCAAAAGCCCCACCGATTTACTAATCTACAATCCATCAACCTCCCCTTCCTATTTGCATAAACACTTACTCACATCATCTCTAACCATCAATAATTCATCTCCTCATAATCAAAACTTATAACTAATAGTCGCATTCACCGACCAATCAAAAAAACTACACACAATATACTCATATTGTGAAGAATAGCATCCATATTTCCAACAGTACCACTCTATATCTCCTGCAAACAAACCAGAACCTGGACGAAAATCAAACTCTATTGTCATCGGAATAGCCAAATTTATCTCTAATCCCAAAATACCATTTAATCCCCAAACAAAAGTATCGCCATATCCATTATGAATCATATGACGATTTACACAATATTTATATCCAGAACTATTACCAGCATTCGCATACCCAAAAGTAGTTCCTCCACCTGCAAAAAAATCTAATCTACACGTCTTAAATGTTTTTATCGGCATCTGATACACCACATTAGGATTAAAATCGAAATTAGAAAAAATAGATGAATAGCCATAACCCTTTAAAACATTATCCGTAATATCTACTTTCAAAGCCCAATTACCCTTAAAGAAATATTTATAAGCCAAACCATAAGAAGACCCTACTGCTATACCCACACTATGAGTATAATCCTTTATTTCCTTTTGCTCTTTTTCTTTCTTCTCCTTTTTCTTTTTCTCTTTCTCCTTCTTCTCTTTCTCTATTTTCTCTTCTTCTTTTATAACTGTTATCACCCCCACATTAACTTTTTGCGCATACAACTCAGACACATTTAGTATTGACGACGCATATACTAAAAGCAATAAAAATACTATTCTTTTCATATCTCATTATTTTTCAATAGTTTTTTCTGTAAATACCACATTAGATGGATTATCCAAATCAATTCCTTTATTTACAATAACTTTGTAACCCTCTTTCACCAACTCAACATCCTCTTTCGTTGCATTTCTAAACTTTGTGTATTTCGCTGGATAACCAACAACTGTTATCTCCAAACGACCATCTTTATTTGTAACAACATCTATTGTTGCCCCTATAATCAAGTCCGCATTATACTGACGTGCAGCCTTACACAACGCTATACGCTTAAAATTCGGAATTGCATCTATCACCCATCGTGTCACTTCAATATCCTTAAAAGCCTCCGTTTCAGTATATGTAATCTGATCTCCTATCACTTTCAAATCTGCAATCATAGGCGAAGTCATTATCATGTTTTGAGGCTCAAGATTCTCCGTCGACGACTCCATATAATCTATTCTCACACTCGTCTGCACCGTAGAACATGACACTAACGCCAAAACCGCCAATACACTCAAAATAAAAAGTTTAAACTTTTTCATAACAAAATCCCTAATTCGTGTCGGGCGCAACCTTTAATAATAAAATTATAAATTTAGACATAAAAAAAAGCGAGAACTTAACTTTCTCGCTGATTGTAGGTATTTGGCGTGACCTCGGATATACGAATAAGTTAAGCCCACGCTGTCATATACAACGATAGGCATTTCTTAACTCATTCTTTCATATCCTAAAATCGCCAAATTTTACAATCAGAAAGAACAAAGCAAAAATGCTTTAACAAAACCACCTGAGAACTCTACTCAGTGTAACATGATGCAAAGGTAGAAATTATTTTTCAAATATACAACTACAATATCAATAATTTTTCATAATTTTGTATTCCCAAAAAACACCACATAAATATACACTCTCATTGTGTATTATTTTACCCAACCCTCAAGCAAGGTGCAAGCAACCTGCAAGCAAGAAAACCGCCATTTTAACGAAAACAAAAGAAATTACATTTATTTTGTTGAGTGTTAGGCGGTTCACGAACAAAAAGTAAGTAAACCACCAAAAACCGACACACACTCACAGTGTGTATTTACATACAAAAACAACCTCAAATTATGACCCAAAAAAAACGATACAACGGCGTACTACAATATTTCATTGACACTAACGCTAACGACAAACCTGAACTAATCTATCGCGACGAATTTTCACTCCTCGTTGCTGTGATTCTCAGCGCACAATGCACCGATAAACGCGTAAATATGGTTACGCCAGCCCTCATTGATGCCTACCCTACAGCCCAAGCCATGGCAAATGCAACGATTGACGAAATATACGAATACATCAAATCCGTGTCGTACCCAAACGCAAAGGCACGCCATTTGCAAGGTATGGCACAGGCGCTTGTCGAACGCTTCAACGGCATAGTTCCCTCTACTACCGACGAACTAACCACCCTGCCTGGCGTAGGTCGCAAAACTGCCAACGTCATCACAGCCGTCTGCTTCGGACAACCAACCATGGCAGTGGATACTCACGTATTTCGTGTAGCCAACCGCATCGGACTTACCAACAACAGCAAAACCCCACTCGAAACCGAAAAAACTCTCATCCGCCATATTCCCCAAGACCTCGTGCCACGCGCTCACCATTGGCTCATACTTCATGGTCGCTACGTATGCACAGCACGCTCACCTAAATGCTCAGAATGTGGTATAAACAAGTTTTGCAAGTACTTTTTACAACAAAAATAGGATTTATAAAATTATTTTCCTACCTTTGCAAACTAAAATCAATATAGTCAAAATCCGAATGGCAACTACCAACTATTGACTGTTGACTTTTTGCGATAAGCGAGGGCAGAGTCAAGTTTGCTTGAACTATGCCGAGCGGGCAAAAATCATGAGCGAAGCGAATAATGTTGACCGTTGACTGTTGACAATAAAACACCATGAAAGAACGAATTATAGGCTTATACAAATCAATCATCATGCGATTGCAACTAACGCTATCGCCTATAATTTCATGGTTATTAAAAGCTGTATCAATAATAAATGCGCTGACATCTGTCATTGTTATAGCAATTCTCATCTATGCGCTCGGCTTTCCTATTCCGTTCGACAAAGCCATTCCACTACCTCTATTTCTTTTTTCTTTCTATTTTTTCTTCTGCGAATATACATTCAATTTCATCAAACACGTAAAATCGCACATAAAACCCAACAATACAAAATATAAAAAAAAGAAACGAATCAACCCTATATTCGTCATCTTGTATGGCATAATAATATCATTTTCAATTATATGGCTATTACCTACCGAATGGCTCGAGCGCTACTCATCGCTATTCACAATCCTACGCCACAACTACCTCATGATTGCCATCGTTGCCATCGAGGCTCTACTAAAAATATCAGCCGTAATAACCCACTCTCTATCTACTAAAATATCACCAAGTTGGATTATGGTTGGTAGTTTCTTAGCTATGATTTTTGCAGGCACAGGACTGTTATTACTACCTCGAGCCACCGTCAGCGGAATATCATTCTTCGATGCCCTATTCACTGCCACAAGTGCCGTATGCGTAACAGGACTCACAACCATTGACGTAGCCACCACATTTACTACCGCAGGACACATCATCATCCTCTTTCTCATACAATTAGGTGGTATCGGTATCATGACCTTCACCTCATTCTTCGGATTAATGTTTGCAGGTCGTCATCCATCGCAAAACAAAATGCTAATCAAAGACCTCATCGACCCCGACAATAGCGTTTCACAGATATTCACCACTCTACGCAATATCATATTCATCACCATAGCAATCGAACTCCTTGGCGCACTCTTCATCTATGAAGCAATGGGCGATTACACTCTATATGGCGCATTCGTAGCCATATTCCACTCCATATCAGCATTTTGCAATGCAGGCTTCTCTACTCTCGAAACAGGATTATTCCACCCCGATTTCCGCAACAACTACCTACTACTTAATTCTCTATCGTGGTTAATCATTCTTGGTGGCATCGGCTTCCCTATCCTATTTAACCTCTGGCAATGGATAAAAAATAAAACACAAAAAATAATCTACAAACTACAAAAACGCTCTCAATTCTCAACTCTCAATTCTCAACTCTCAATTCTCAGTTCCAACACTGTCATTGCCTTAATAATGACTATCATATTAGTCGTAGGCGGTACTATTATATTCTTCATAACAGAATACAATAGCGTACTTAACGACGACACATCGTTCTTCGGCAAACTATCCACATCATTCTTCCTTGCCACTGTACCACGTACCGCTGGATTCTCTTCATTCAGTATGGGCTCTTTAACTAATATCTCGGTCGTTATCATGATTCTATACATGTGGATTGGAGGTTCACCAATGTCAACTGCCGGAGGTATCAAAACCACAACTTTTGCTATAGCTCTACTCAACGTAATCAACACCTTACGAGGTCGCGACCATATCGAAATCCGCCGACGCACCATAGCCAAACAATCTATCAACCGAGCGTTTATCATCATATTTTCATCTCTCGTAGTTGTAGCATTTGGCGTTGTCGTTCTATCTATATTCGAACCACAACTACCTACTCAATATGCTATTTTCGAAGTAGTTTCGGCATTCTCTACCGTAGGTCTCTCACTCAACCTCACACCCGACTTAACATTTATAAGCAAAATCACAATACTCATCGTAATGTTCATCGGACGCCTTGGCACCATCACCATCCTCTCTTGCTTCATCTCCAACAAAGGCACCCAATTCTATCAATACCCTACCGAACACATTCCTATTAGTTAATACACAATACAAAAACTAACACCGACAGGTCTGTCATTCTTTTGCTGAGATACACCGCAGGTGTAGCAAAGCATATGTAAAAAGAAAATATGTTCTTTTGTCATTATGTCTAAAAGAAAAAATCAAATCAATATGAATTATCTAATAATAGGTTTAGGCAATTTTGGCGTAGCTCTCGCTACACGCCTTACTACTATGGGTCACGACGTTACTGGCGTTGATGCCGATATGCGTGTTGTAGAAGAATATAAATCACAGATTACCACAACTATGTGCGTCAATATCATCGACCAAGTAGCAATTAAATCACTACCACTCGATGATACCGACGTAGTCATCGTGTCGCTCGGCAACCATATAGGCGAATCAATTGTAATCGTATCACTCCTCAAACAAGCAGGTGTCAAACACATCGTAGCTCGTGCAGTCAATCCAATGCATCGTACTATATTAGAAACAATAGGAGTTGACGAAGTCATCGAACCCGAAAAAACCACTGCCGACATTTGGTCATACTCTGCCGAAGCCGAAAAAATCAAAGGCATATACCTCATCGATCACGAGCACCAAATCCTCGAATGTCAAATACCCGAAATTCTTAAAGGACAAAGCCTCTCTGAAGCTAATATAGAAGAGACATTCAACGTAAAACTCATTGCCGTAAAACGCCGTCGCACAAAATTCAACTTCCTCGGCTCTCGCGAATTAGAATACGAAGTCGTAAACACCACCGACGAACCCGACTATCGTTTCTCTGCCAACGACCAAATCGTCATCTATAGCTCTACTCGCGAACTCGACCGCTTCAAAAAACAACTTTAATCAATTTACAATGCACAATGCTTAATGCACAATTAACCATTCGGCATCAATCAATATAAATACCACATGGGTGTTCCGTGTATTCTATAAAGCGATTTTTGCGAAGCAAAAGAGCGAATACTAAAATGATTAGTAATATTTTCCGTAAATTCCGTGCATTCCGTGTGCAATAAAAATATATCGAATTCACGTTGAAATAAAAAAACTATGTCTGACGAAAATTATATGAAAATGGCGCTCATTGAAGCGCAAGAAGCCTACAACAAAGGCGAAATACCTGTAGGAGCCATAGTAGTATGGAACGGACGTATCATAGCCAGAGCCCACAACCTCACCGAGACTCTCCACGACGTAACAGCCCATGCCGAAATGCAAGCTATCACCGCAGCTGCCAATATCATGGGAGGTAAATACCTCAAAGATTGTACCCTCTACGTCACACTCGAACCTTGTATCATGTGTGCTGGAGCATTAGGTTGGAGTCAAATATCACGCATCGTATATGGTGCATCCGACCCAAAACGAGGCTACTCTACCTTCTCACCTAATGCTCTACACCCCAAAACTGAAGTCGTATCAGGCATCCTCGCCGACGAAGCCCTCTCTCTAATGCAATCCTTCTTCGCCGAACGCAGAAAATAAGATTACAGATTACAGAATACAACGAGCCGTACCCAACTCTCCCCCTAAGTTAGGGGGAGTCCCCAAAGGGGGAGGGGGTATGCCATTCCTCACTCCTAACTCCTCACTCCTAACTCCCATGTTTCAATTCAAGCAATTCACCATACATCAAGACCGCACAGCAATGAAAGTAGGCACCGATGGCGTACTCCTCGGTGCATGGGCTCCTATCGCACCTAACGCCTCACGTCTACTCGACATCGGTACAGGCACAGGCCTCATTGCCTTGATGCTCGCACAACGCTTCTCTAAACAATCACAAGACCCTAAATATTGTCCCCCTGTCTTAGGGGGACGAGTCCAACGGGCGGAGGGGGTTATTAATACTCCAAATTCTCACCTCTATATAGACGCTATTGATATAGATCAATCCTCTATCGAACAAGCTGCCGAGAATATCAAAAACAGTCCATTCGCTAAATATATCACCACCCACCACACATCCCTACAAGACTATACTACACAAGAAAAATACGACGCAATAGTCTGCAATCCACCCTATTTCGTGGCATCACTAAAATGCCCAGATGCTCAACGCACACAAGCCCGACACACCGATTCTCTCTCATTCGATGACCTATTGCAACACTCAGCACGCCTACTTAACGACGGAGGCTCTTTATCTGTAATCCTACCCATCACCGAAGGCAACCAACTAATCGAATTAGCCCCAAAATATGGATTCACCCTCACACACCTCACAGAAGTCCACCCTACTCCAACAGCTCCTCCAAAACGATTACTTTTGCAATTCGTGATGCATAACTCTCAACTCAACCATTCCTCATTTCTCATTTCTCATACCTCATTAACTATCGAAATCGCACGCCATCAATACACACCCGAATACATCGCCCTCACCCGTGATTTTTACCTCAAAATGTAACCCTTTATATTAAATATTTTTTGTAACTTTGCAATTCATTCAATGAATAATTAATCATAAAAAATTAATTCTTAATTGTTAATTTTTAATTCTTAATTAAAAAAATATGAAACTATTATCTCCTTCTCTCCTCTCCGCCAACTTTGGCAACCTCGAACGCGACATCGAACTAATAAACAAAAGCGACGCAGATTGGTTGCATATTGATATTATGGACGGCGTGTTCGTACCTAACATCTCATTCGGTTTTCCTGTATTGAAATATGTTAAACAACTTTGCACTAAACCTTTAGACGTGCATTTGATGATTGTCGAACCTGACAAATTCATCAATGAAGTGAAGGAGACTGGTGCAATTATGATGAACGTGCACTACGAAGCTTGCACTCACCTCCACCGCACTATACAACGCATCCACGATGCTGGTATGAAAGCTGGTGTAACCCTTAATCCACACACTCCTGTAGAACTACTCGAAGATATTGTTGCAGATGTAGATATGGTACTCCTCATGAGCGTAAACCCAGGCTTTGGTGGACAAAAATTCATCGAAAACACTTACGACAAAATCCGTCGCCTCCGTGCTATGATTGACCGCAAAGGTTGCAACACACTCATTCAAGTAGATGGTGGTGTAAACCTCAAAAATGCCGCTACACTCTACGAAGCTGGTGCCGACTGTCTTGTTGCTGGCAACGCCGTATTCTCAGCCGAAGACATGATACAAACTATCGCCGACCTCAAAAAGTAAATATATTAATTTGAAAGTTGAAAGTTGAAAATTGAAAGTTAAATTCAATTTTAATAGCTTCTTTTTCAAATTTCAAGTTTCAAATTTCAACTTAAATATTATGGTAACAATTAAAGAAGTAAGCTCGCGCAAAGAACTAAAACAATTCATCCGCTTTGCTAACGAATTATATAACGACAGCCCATATTACACACCTTGCCTTGAGTTTGATGAATTGAATACCTTCAACACTAAGAAGAATCCTGCCCTCGACCACTCTAAGTTTGCCAACTTTTTGGCATATAAAGACGGTAAAATCGTAGGACGTATCACTGCTATTATCAACGAATTGGCTAACGAACATTGGGGTTGTAAAAAAGTGCGCTTCGGATGGTTCGACTTCATCGACGACTACGAAGTTTCCAAAGCCCTACTCGATGCCGCTGCCGATTGGGGTCGCCAACATGGTATGACTGCCATGAATGGTCCTGTTGGATTCACCGACTTCGACCATCAAGGCCTTTTGCTCGAAGCCTACGACTATGTGTCGCCTATGGCAAGTCTCTACAACTACCCTTACTACGTTGACCACTTCGACCGCTACGGGCTGGTGAAAGAAGCCGACTGGATTGAATTCCTCGTATCTACACCTCACGAAATACCAGAAAAAATGGAACGTGTAGCCAAAATCGTAATGGAGAAATACAAAATACGCATCGACAAAGTGCGCTCAGTCAAAGAGTTGAAAGAAAAATATGGCTACTCTTATTTCGACGTAATTGATGCGGCATACCAACCTCTCTACAACTTCCAACCTCTCACACAACGTCAGAAGGAGTACTATGCCGAGATGTATTTCCCATTGATTAACTTCGATTTCATCACTATCGCAATCAACGAACACGACGAAATCGTTGGCGTAGGCATCGGTATGCCCGACATATCAAAAGCTCTACAAGAAACTCGTGGCAAGCTATTCCCATTCGGTTGGATAAAACTCCTCAAAGCACTCAAAGCAAAACAAATAGATACGTTCAACCTCTTGCTCATTGCTGTGCGACCTGACTATCAAAACAAAGGCGTCAATGCCCTATTCTTCTACGACCAAATCCCATATTTCCAAAAATATGGCATCAAATACACCGAAACAACAGCCATCCTCGAAGAAAACTCAAAGAATCAAGCCAACTTTACCTACTTCGAAACCAAACAACATAAACGCCGTCGTGCTTATATTAAACAATTGTAATCAATAATCTATATTTTAAAAATAAAAAAGTACAAGTATAATTAAAAATACTTGTACTTTTTTGTATTATATTTATCATTTTTTAAAAATCAGTCCATATATCCTTTTTATCAGGAGAGTCAATTTCTAACCTTTTTAATATTTTCTTTTTTGATTTAGTTAAATACCTCCCTAAAATTTCATTAGCAATAAACCACTCTTTTTCTCTGTAAGAATTATTTAAAGCTGAAATTCTTATTTTAATAATTCCATATTGTTCTATCTTATATAAATCATTTTCTGAAATTTCAAAAATAGAACAATAATAATCAGCTTTAGATGTTCCTGCAACCCAACCAACATTTCCATTAGTAAAAATTGGAATATAATTTGGAACTGAAATATTACTTACAGAAAGATTATTAATGGGTAAAAATATAACTTCTTCATTTCCTAATTTTAATAAAACAATAGCATCTTCTGGAATAACACAAAAAGATGATATATACAAACACCAATCCATTTTATATTCATTAGAAAACATTTTTAATCCAATAGAATATTTAACTTTATTTAATTTTAAATCTTTAGATGTAGTCATTACTTGACGACTTCCGTCGTACTCTATTCTATCAACAGATATTTTTTGACCTATAACACTTAAAGGTAAATAAAAAAGTATCACAAAAACAATAATAATTTTTTTCATACTCTTTATTTTATAAATTATTCTGTAGTTAATAAATTAAAATCATCAAAAGATATTTTATTTATAGAAACAAGCCACTCAAGATAAGAAATATCTTCTTTTATATCATTAAACCTTTGCCCTTTATATTTTCCAAAATCAATAATCTTATCTTTAATAGATATATCTACCTCATTTTCAACATCAGGATATAATTGTTTTAACTCATCAAAATCAATTCTAAAAAATCTATCAGTTGTTTCCAACCAATAAAGATATTGACTATCTAGTTGATAAACTTCTCCAAAAGATTTTCCTTTATACTTTCCAAACATAAATTTATCATTTGCCTTATGAATAGGAAATATTTCATCAAAAGATACACCAGGGACATCTATTAACACCCATTCTCCACAACCAGCACATGGTATTTCTTCATCTTTAATTTCTGGATAACACTCTTGTCTATAAGAATCATCGGGTTTACCATTCACAAAACATTTACCATATGCCTTACCATACTTACCTCGAGGTTTTACCATTTCAACCAAAAATGTTCTATCTTGATTAGGATCAATACGTCTTTCTTCTCTTGATGAACGCACCAACCCACTTTCACACCTTTTAACTAAGAAAGGTGTTCGTTTTCCAATATTATAATAAATATTGAAAATATTATCATGTGGGTACATATTTTTTTCTTTATATAAGTTATAAAAGACCACTCCGTATAATTAAAATGAGCAAAAATGCTATATAAAACAATCAAGGATGACCCACCCTAATTGCTATGTCGACTGCAAAGATACAAAAATAAATTCACAAAACAACTATTCGCATAAAAAATATTTTCTCCGCAACATTCCTCTCCATATATTCCCCTAAATCTATCCCCTAACCTCTCCCTATTTATAACATACTATAAATATAGGATAAATATACTATAAATATAGGATAAATATATTATAAACATACTATAACTTTATGTGCAAAATAACTCAAAATATAATATTCTCTTATTTACAAATTCTTAATAGCTACTAAATATATATGATTAAAGCATTATTTAACAATTACCACAATTCAAAACATAAACAAAAAAAAGGCAATCCGTTATGGATTGCCTTTTCTTTTATAGAGAACTAAATTATTAGTCACCAAGTTTTGCACAGATAAATTCGCGGTTGAGGCGAGCAATGTGTGCAAGAGAAACTGATTTAGGACACTCAGCAGCACACGCACCTGTGTTAGTACAGTTACCGAAACCGAGTTCGTCCATTTTGCCAAGCATAGCTTTAGCACGGCGAGCAGCCTCTACTTTACCTTGTGGAAGAAGTGCCAATTGGCTAACTTTAGCAGCTACGAAAAGCATAGCTGAACCATTTTTACAAGCAGCAGCACAAGCACCACAACCAATACATGAAGCAGCATCCATAGCTTCGTCAGCAGCGATTTTGCTGATTGGAATTGCATTAGCATCAGGCACACCACCTGTATTTACTGATACATAACCACCTGCTTGCATGATTTTATCGTATGCACGACGGTCAACTACCAAGTCTTTGATTACAGGGAATGCGTGTGAACGCCATGGTTCTACTGTGATAGTTTCGCCATCTTTGAATTTACGCATGTGAAGTTGGCAAGTAGTAACAGCAGAGTCTGGTCCGTGTGGGTGACCATTGATATAGAGAGAACACATACCACAGATACCTTCACGACAGTCGTGGTCGAATGCGATAGGCTCTTGACGATTAGCTACGAGTTGTTCGTTGAGTACGTCGAGCATCTCAAGGAACGAGCTATCAGTTGAAATATTTTTCAAATCGTATGTTACAAAAGCACCTTTTGCTTTTGGTCCGGCTTGACGCCAAACTTTTACTTTGATATTAATTGTCTTTTCCATACGTTATTAAGCTTTATAGTTACGAGTTTGACGTACTACGAATTCATAATCGAGAGGTTCTTTATACATCTTAGGTTCTTTGCCTTCACCTTGGAATTCCCAGCAAGAAACATAAGAGAATTTGTCGTCTTGACGAAGTGCTTCACCCTCTGGAGTTTGATATTCTTCACGGAAGTGACCACCACAAGACTCTTCACGGTTGAGAGCGTCGCGAGCCATAAGTTCACCGATTTCGATGAAGTCAGCAAGACGGAGAGCTTTTTCGAGTTCTACGTTGAAATCGTTTTTGTTACCTGGGATAAATACGTCACTCCAGAATACTTTACGGATTTCTTGGATACGAGCAAGACCAGTTTTCAAACCTTCAGCTGTACGACCCATACCTACGAAGTCCCACATAACGAGACCAAGCTCACGGTGGATGCTATCAACAGAACGTTTACCTTGAATCTTCATCAAGCGGTCAATTTTATCGTTGATCTCTTTTTCTGCAGCAGCAAATTCAGGAGCATCAGTTGAGAAACGTGGCACTTGAATTTGGTCAGAAAGATAGTTTTGAATTGTATAAGGCAATACGAAATAACCATCAGCCAAACCTTGCATCAATGCAGAAGCACCAAGACGGTTAGCACCGTGGTCAGAGAAGTTAGCTTCACCGATAGCGAAGAGGCCAGGGATAGATGTTTGCAATTCATAGTCAACCCAGATACCACCCATTGTGTAGTGGATAGCTGGGAAAATCATCATTGGAGTTTCGTATGGATTATCGTCAACGATTTTTTCATACATTTGGAAGAGGTTACCATAACGA
>JAZOUT010000015.1:0-3382 GCA_045658305.1 Candidatus Aphodosoma sp.
CAATAACTTTGTTAACTGCAAGTGAAGCAAATGCAGTACGTGTAGTTCCCTCGTAAGCACTTAACATTGAGCCAGATTGGTCAAGCAAGATAATCAGTAGACCAGGAGTGGCAGAACTCCATTGTTTGTCATTTTTAGCCATGATAGTTTAAATTTAATTGTTAGTATTTTGATTTAATTGTTATTTATCTTTAGCATACCTGCAAAATATCTCATCTTGGATTATGTAAATGAATTCGAATAATTCGGCTATATGCTCAGTATAAATATATCCGTCATTCATTGTGCTAGGTAGCTCTAATCCTGCGCAGTTAAAGTTTTCCATAATGATAGAAGGCGTTAAACTTGAAATACTGCAGATAAATTTTTCTATTTCTATATGCAGCAGATTATTTTCAAGCGCAAGATTTGAAGATTTTAAAGTTGCATTATATAGACAAATATTACCATCAGTACATGATAATTTCATTATATCTTTTGCTAACCTTTGGCATTCTTTCATACACTCACGTGGATTCTTTCCATCATAGAATGGTACTCCATTAGAAATATTGATAATTACAGGGGCTGGTCCATCAGGATTATCAGTAATCCATTTCCCTACCAAATCTTTTGCGAGTTGCAATGCACCCAACATATTGGTTTCACCATCTTGAGTGCTAGGTTCAACCCAAACAGGTTGTTTTACTTCAACCTCACAAAAACCTCCTGCGCCATCAGGAACTCTTTTCTTGATTATTTCGAAGCGTAATGGATTATCATGAAAATCTATTAACCCCCCAGAGAATAAGTGTCTTGCATTGTTATTATATCCTATTACAGAAATGTAGCAATTACTTCTTAAAACATAGCCTTCACAGTGTAAGTCAATAATTCTACCTATAATCACATTGATAATATCAGCTACTCGTAAAGGTTGTTGCTGGTCATCAACATTTTGATCTATTAGAAACATCAATAGACCGGGAGTGGAAGAACACCATTGCTTTTCGTATAGGTTAGATTGTGTCATCGTCATTCGGTTGAAATGTTTCTTTCAAAAATATAATAACTGCACTTGTAGTATATAATATAAATTGCGCTTCGGCAAAAGTTGGGGCAGTACCTTCGCCCATATGACGCCCATGACTAGAAGCATAACCCCATAGTTTTGGAACTACCTCATCTAATGGAGATGTAAATTGTGCCTTATTCTTTTTTATGATATTGCCTAAAGATGAAGCTGGAGCATTAAAAATATCACGAGCTAAGCATTCTACAGCTGCAAGAGCATGATGTACAGTTCCAGACAAATCTGGTTCTGGTCTTCTTGAAAGATCGTGTAGAGCATTGGTCAACTCTGTTTTTGCTGTAGGATTTGCGACCAAAATATTAATTGCATCTTGGTAAGAAGCATCTGTTGTACCACTTCCTCTATATAAGATTTTACCATTGTCAAATTTCCATCCATATCCATTCATCAAAAAATATGAATTTATATTCGAAACATACGTTTGTTTCATCTCTTGAGTTGATATATGAGTAAATAATGCTTCTGCGACATCATACACCAAAGGCCATGAAGCAGAACGTAGTTTATCTATAGCTTCGTTCTTCTTAAAATCAGCACCCCAATTACCATCAGTCCCCCTAAATGTCTTTTGACAAATAATGGTTAATATGCAATCTATTGACAATCCTATACTACATGCACATTCTATTAACCAAACTCTAAAATCATCTGGAGCTTCATATTGAATTGTAATAGGAACATCTGTTGTTCTTAAATTATATCTTTCAGAAAATGTTGGCATAATTATTAATTTCACATTAATTTATATTATATACGGCTTTACCCCATCCATTCATCCAACTGCCTTTCCGCTTGCGTGTACATGGTGGGGGTGATGTACTTTTGCATACGGTCAAAAACTACATTAATTGCCAGATATTCATCTACCCAACCCAACAAGCCGAAACGGCGAGAGCGGATGATATCTACAGGCAAAATCAAATAAGCCAAAGCGGCATAAATAATCGCTTTGTCTCGCTTAGATGTCGTATCGCTCTTGAGGACATAGTACAGTAGCAAAGGAGTACGTGCCGTACGGCGACCTACTCGCTGGGCAAAGCCCTTGAAGCTATTCCATAGTAGTGAGAGTTCCATATTGCTTTTTAGTTAATAAAGGCTTTAATCTATTTTCGCGTGCATAGGAACTCCCAACTATGCGGATTTGTGGTTAAGTAATTAGGCATATAAAAAAAGCGTGGAGTCCGACTGTTGTCGTTCCACTCTATGAGGCCTTCGCATTGCCCATTGTATGAGACCGACAACGCGAAGCCCACGCCGAATATAAATATACTCTCGTGCGTGCTACATAGTTAAGGTACGCGTGTGCGCATGTGAATATACGCAAATGGTGTACCAACACCAATAGGCACAAGGAGGATAATCTATATCCCGTAGGACATCTACCGTTGCTAAGTCCTGCATACAATTGAAAGTTGCGAAGTTTCATAGAGTCAGAACAGAGCGTCAATAAACGCCTTTTTAATATGTCTGCTACCCCAACCGATAAGCATTGTATAGAGTGGTGTAGTGGTTGTGTCGAATGGTGTAGCATGGCTGCATCAAGCACACTTTTTACCCTACAACTCTTACGCAGACATCCCTCGGCGTGGAATTGCGACCGCAAATATACAACAATTTTTTGACATGACAAAGGATTATGGCAAAAATCTTAAAATTTTCGTGGATTTGGGTGATTTTTTAGGGAGAGTAGTGCTGTCACGATGATTTTGTAACAAAAATACGCTGCGCTACAAAAATATTAAAAAATAATAGGGATATGTATAAGACAACTGACGTCAAATAAGTGTCAATTATCGTCAATTCAAGGGGATATTTTGTTTGGGTTGGGAGAGCGACACGTCGCTGGCAACCCAAAACAAAAATTGAAATACTATAAACAATTGACTAAAACCAATCCATTGGGTCAAATTTTCTTCGTGATTATTGCAACAATAGAAAATGTAGAGCATAAAGTGTAGAGGCAAGCAGCGGAGCTGTAGTTTAGAGGAAGGAAATCTTAACAAACAGCACTTTTTCGGTTTGGGCAGTGGCGGGGAGTTTTCAGGGAGTTCTCAGGGTCGTCGCTCGGTGAAATTGAGCACCGTATAGAGAAACGAAAAGAGAAAGAATCTTAACAAAACGCACTTTTTGTGGCAATCAGATGATAGACCATGAGACGAAAAATAAATAACCTACAGTCCACGCACAAAAAAAGTGTGATGGCCATTTAGCCATCACACTCGCGCTCCCTCAAGGACTTGAACCTTGGACCCCCTGATTAACAGTCAGATGCTCTAACCGACTGAGCTAAGGAAGCAGTATTTCTGACCC